>CAZXHW010000382.1:0-7636 GCA_964639915.1 uncultured Heliomicrobium sp. | reverse complement strand
CGTCGAGTTTATCAGCGGGCCGACCGGAACATCTGTGTCAGCGGTGCAGTGCAGCAAGAAATTGTCAATGTGATGGGCGACACAGTGCGAATAGCGGTGGTTTATAACGGCGTTAACACGGAATTGTTTAGCCCTGCGGACAATGGCGAACCGCAGGATCTGACCATTCTCAGTGTCGCTCGACTCGCGCCTCTAAAAAGGGTTTCGCAAGTGCTGCGCGCAGTAGGGAATCTTGCCAAGCGATACCCGGCTCTGCGTTATGAAATCATCGGTGAAGGAGAAGAACTGGCAAATTTGACCGCGCTTGCCGAGCAGTTGAACATTGCCGACCGCGTGTTTTTTCTAGGGCGACGCAGCCGCCCTGAAGTAGCTGACGCGATGAGGCGCTGCACGATCTTCGCGTTGCCAAGCCAGGAAGAGGCGCTTGGTTGCGTTTACCTGGAAGCGATGGCGACCGGCAAAGTGGCTATCGGCTGTCGTAATCAGGCCATTGCTGAAATCATTCGCCACGGCCAAAACGGCTGGCTGGTCGCGCCTGACGATCTTGACGACCTGACAGAGGGGGTGGCTACATTGCTGGATGACGCCGATTTGCGCCAGCGAATTGGGCGGGAAGCGCGCCCAACAATGGTCAATGGTTTCACCCTGCGCCATCAGGCCGCGCAGTTGAGCCAGGTTTACCGCGAGGTTCTTGCTGAAAGAAATCAGGCTTGATCCGCTTGCGAACCACCTTCCAGCAACGTCAGCAATTCAGCATCCATCACCAGTTTGTTTCGAAAATGGCGCGCCAGCACTTTCATGATTTCCAGTTCCAGGTATGAATTGTGCCCACGGATTTCAGGCCCGGTCGGCAATTCGCCGCGATGATTTCCCAGCGGATGAAGTTCGCGAATGCTGTCTTTCAGAAACAGATGGCCGCCGCTGTGGTAGAACGTCATCCCTGTAATATGCAGCCGGTTCAAGTCGTAACGAAGCAAGTCAACCAACGCCAGAAAGCCCGTTCTGCCTATGTAACCGTTCATCCATTTGTTGATCAAGTCGGGAAGCGAAAACAACATGCGGAAATGTGACCGGATGTTCTTTTCGGCAATGAAGCGTTGAAATTCCTTTTCTTCGACGAAGCACTTCAGTGTGCGCGCAGCGGCCTTCTGGTAGTTGAAACCGTTGTTCGTGCTGATGATCCACTTGATCCCGCATTGATTGGCCAGGCGGGCAAACGCTTCGTGGCTGATTCGGTTCTGGCCCAGAATGCCATCCATCAGAACTTCATTGTTGCTGTACAAAATATCTGTTCTGTTGCCCACATCTCTGGCCAGTTCTTCGCTGAACGGAAGATGTTCAATGACCGTGTTGAATCGAACCACCAGATCATATGCGTCTATCATCGCTCCATGTTTCGTTCCCAGCAGAGTTTGCGCTGGCCCGACGACGATGACGTTTTTGTTTTGGAGTAGTTGCTGATAAGCAGGATCAAGCTCAAGCCGTGACAGGTCGGCCAGAAGTTCGTCGGCTTCGAAGCAGAGCGAGTTGGAATCTACGCTCATCATTTCGCTCCAGCCATCGAATGACGATTCCCTTTGCATGGTGGGATGACAATTCTGCCTAGGCTGTTCAGGATCATAAGCCTGTCGCCTGCGCCAACCGCATGAACGACCAGGCTGCGTAATGTGTCTTCGCTGCTCTGCCTTGGGTCGCTGTAAAGCAGGTCGTAAGCTCGCTGCATAAATTGATCGTGCCGTTGAAAGAACGCCGTTTCACCGACATAAAACCCTCCCACTACTTTCCGTCCGTCTTTTACGCAGATTTCCTGTCCGAGCTTTTCGCGAACAAGCGATCCGGTTCGCTCCAAGTTGATCCGGGCGACTCCTTCCTTTGTCCCGAAGAGAACGGCGCTGGCGTGTTCGTGTACCCCGCGATCCACGTACTCGATCCAGTTTTCGGAGAGGGAAACGTCGGCGTCAACTTTGACGAAATGCGGAGCACGAGCCAGGCGATTGATTTCTCTGGTGCAGAAGAGTTTGAAATTGACGTACCCGTCCTGATCGTAGTTTGGGGTGTGCAAATAATCGCAGTGCTGGCTTAACTCCGCGACCTCCGCGCCGGAAAGAATGCTTGATCCCAGGTGAAGCCGTCCATAAGGATAGAGTTGAGGCAAAAGCGTTTTAAGCTGTGAGAAGTGCCGCGACGCGCCGCAAATGAAAATGTCGTACTTCTCTTTGTAATTCATTGCTGCATCCGTATTGCGATTGGCTTGCTAATCCGCGCCTGAAGCGTTGTTCAGTGCAAATTCTTCGTTCGATTGTTTCTTCGGCTCGATATTCCTAAGCAGGAAGCCAAACATCATTCCGCCAAGCAATAGCAGGAATGCCGCCGCGCCCATCACGGCCGGATAACCAAAGCGCGTAATTCCTTTTCCCGCCAGTGGAGCCGTGACAGCGCCCGCCGCAAAAATAGTCATGTACATCATTGCCGCCGCGCCACTCCGTTCGTGCGCTGCGACGCGAGTCATCAACAGGCTTTCCATCGCGGGTTCGTCCATCCATTGGAAAGCCATGTATCCCGCAAAGCCTGCCACCGCCATCATTGCAGGCGGCCCTGTTGCCAGTAATGCCAGCGAAAGTCCCGCCGCCAGTTCCATGCTCGCCACCCCCCAAACCAAACCCAGTTTACGCAGAATCAATGGCGACAGCAGAATGGCGATGACCTGGGCGAACTGGCCGCCGGAAAACACCAGGCCGATTTGATGCGCAGGCATACGCAGATATTGCGAAAAGAAGGCGTTGGCAAAGGGATTGAACGCGGCGGCTGCAATGCTCATCACCGCAACCGCAATCAAAAATCGCAATACAAATGAGCTGCGGGGATAACGAACTTTCTCGCCACTTTCAGGACGAGCCAGCCGCAAGCGCGATGCTGGCAAGAAGGCCAGGGCAAGCAATGCACAGGCAAGGAGCAAAGCCATTTGTTTGGCTTGTGCTGCTCCTGTTGCCCCGAACCAGGTGGCCAGCCAGCCGGGCAGACGTCCTCCAACCGGATCGGCCACCACGCCTACGCCGATGACCGTCGCCAGATAGACGCTGAACGCCACGGGACGTTGTTCATCTGTCGTCAACTGCGCGATCACGACTGCAAACGAAATGGCCCAGATCGAAAACAACAATCCCGCCAGGAATGCGAAACCAAGCAATGCAACTTGCCCCGTGACAAGCGCGCGCAACGCCAGGACGAACGGAATGCAGGCGAAAAAGCCTGTTACAGAAGCCTTCAAGCCAATGCGGCGATTGAGCATGACGGCGGCAAATGTGCCCAAGATATTGCCCGCCGTTGTCACACTGGCCACCCATCCAAGAAAGTCTTCTTTGTAGCCGAGGTCAATCAGGTACAAGTTATAAAGCAGCACGAACATGAACATGCCGAAATTAAACAGGCACGAAGCGCACAGGAATATCCAAAAGGGTTTGCCGAGCCTGTACCTGTTGAGCCAGTTGCGCCGCGCTACGTTGTCGTCCGTCGAATGCTGCATGCTTAAAAATCGAACCGCAAGCCCAGTTGGATTCGTCGCGGATTACCCGTGGAAACAATGCGTCCGAAGAACGGGCCGAAATCTGCAAAGGGAAGCGGGATGCCGTAATTTGGATGATTGAACAGGTTGAATGCTTCGGCGCGGAATTCCAGAGCCCGGCCTTCGCCGACGGGGAAACGCCGTTGCAGGGTGAAGTCAAAAAGGATATTGCCCGGACCCGGAATTGTGTTGCGCCCTGCATTTCCAAAGGTAAATGGCTTGGGAGCACGAAAGGCGTCGGTGTTGAACCATCGTTCCAGTGTCCGTTCGCTGCGCGGAAGGCTGATCTTCTGTCCGGGAACCAGATCAGGCCGATTGGGCGTGCCGGTGTTGGCGAAATCGGCAGCGAAATAACGCGGATTCAATGGTGTTCCGTCCTGCATCGTCAGAATGCCGCTTGTGCGCCAGTTCGCCAGCAGCGGGCGCAGCCGTCCTGGCTTCGGCAAGTGATACACAAACCCCACGCTCACCCGCCGCCGCACATCGAAAAACGACAACCCGCGTTCCAGGCGCAAATTCCGCTCATCTTGTGCCGTCGAACTGTCAAACAGCCCATTCAGTACTGTATCGCCATCATCAATGGATTTCGACCAGACGAAGCTGGCCAGGAACGCAAGATCGGATGACAAACGCTTTTCGGCTTTGAGCTGCAAAGAGTGGAACGAAGAACTGGAAATGTGCTGGCGCACGATCAGCGGGCCAAATTGTGGAAACGGTCGCAGCGATTGCAGATTGCCAGCACGCGGCGGCAGGTTCTTGCCCGTCTCTGTGTGCAGAGGCGTATTGAAAAGGCGGGATTTGCCGAGCTTTGTTCCTTTCGATCCCACATAGGCAGTTTCGAAAAGAATCCGCGACGGCAGTTGGTGCTGCAAACTTGCCGTCCACTGTTGCATGTAAGGCGTGCGCGCTTTCGGATCAAGGCCGTAATAACTCAGCAGCCCTGTGCCTGCTGTCTGCGGAAATCCATTGGCGGTAGTCAGCACGGGCGCGCGCGATCCGTCGGTCTGATTGATCTCGTTACGAATGCCATTGCGCACCAGATCGTAATTTTCCATCGCGATTTCCGGGTTGAAGTAAACGCCGTAACCCGCACGGAACACCAAATCGCGCCGCTCCCAGAAACCGCCTGCCGGACGCCACGCCAATCCGATGCGCGGCGAGAAGTTGTTGCGATCCGGTTCAACTGCCCCATTTGTGCTGACTAGTTTCGGAGCGGCTGGCAAGGTTGAAAAATCCAGGTTGACCAGTTTGCCGTCCGTTTCGCTGAAGGGCGAGAAGTATTCGTAGCGCAGCCCGAAATTTAGTGTCAGGCGATTCGTGACGCGCCAGTCATCCTGCGCAAAGCCTGCGAAACTGTTTAGCCGCAAGTTCGCTCGCGCGGTGCCAACGCTGCGTTCGGTGGTTTGCGGAAAGCCGAGCAGGAAATCTGCCAGCGAATCTCCGCCCGGTGAAGCCAGCGCGGGATTGGCAGTGAACGCGCCGGTGAAGGTATAACGTCCGCGCGACAATTGGCTTTGCCGATAATCCATCTGAAAACGAATGATCTGCACGCCAGCCTTCAAGGTATGTGCGCCGCGCGTAAAGGTGATCGCGTCGGAAAAGTACCAGATGTTGTCGCGCTGTGTTTGCGGGCGGCTGGTGGTGTCCAGCACCATCGAATATCCCGTCGTCAGAAAGAAGGGCAGTCCGAAATTTTCAGGATCAGCCGTAGCAGAAACCAGCCCCAAATCGCGTGCATCGTCGGTGTTGTTGGCGCTTTCGGGCAGCAGCAAAACTGCCAGCCGCGTGAACGAAAAGCGGGCTTCGTTGATCCACGCGCCGCCAGCGTAATTGTGTCCTACCACGAACTGTTGCGCGCGCACGCGTTCCTGCGTCGGGCGTTCTGGGAAGCTTCCGGCCAGCCGGTTGCGGTCGTTGTTGATTGTGTACCGTCCGAAAATACGACTGTGATCCGGGAATTCGTGATCTACGCGCCCCGAAACGTTGTCACCGGTTTTGTCGCTTGGCGTGCTGTCAATGTAATTGCTTGATCCTTGGCGATTGGGCAACGGCTCGTACTTGTCCAGAAAGGTCCGCGCGATGGGGCTGATCCGATTTGCCGGAATGATGTTGTTGGCGAAAGCTCGCCGCTGGCCCGTGGCAGGATCAATGTTGAGCGGGTCGAAGATCGGACTGCGCCCGCTGAAATCTCCGCTACGCAGCTTAGCGTCGGGAACTATGCCCAAGCTTGATTGGGCCGTTCTTGCGCGTAACGCTTCGTAAGAAGCAAAGAAGAAGGTTGACCCAATTGGCAAAGGTCCACCGAGCGAACCGCCGAATTGATTTTGGCGAAAGACCGGACGCGGCAGGCTGGTATCGTCAAACAGATTGTGCGCGTCCAGGGCTTCATTGCGAAAGAATTCAAAGGCGCTGCCGTGAAAGTCGCGGCTGCCGGATTTGGTCACGACGTCCGCCACGCCGCCGCCCGATTGCGCGAACTCAGCGGCGGCCAGTGACGATTGAATGCGAAACTCCTGCACGGTTTCAAGCGGCGCGTTGACGGCAATGGCGCGCGCGTTGAAGTCCGTGTTAAGCGCGCCGTCCAACAGGTACGTATTCATCGTCGAACGGCTGCCGTTGAGCGGCGGATTCAACGCCACGGCACCTCGGTTTTCCTGGCCGTCGTTGATGATGTCGTGGCCAAAGCCGCCTAGTTGCCGCGGAATCGCCCCAGGCCCAAGCGTGATCAGCGATGCCACGTTGCGCACATCCAACGGCAGCCCGCGAATGGTGGCGAAATCCAGCCGATAACCAACCGACGCATCATCGCTTTGTAACGGCGAAACATCGGATGTCACAGTCAATGTTTCCGTTTTAAGTCCGATTTTCAGTTGCAGGTCCAGCCGCCCTTTCTGATTCACTTCCAAAACCACAGCTTCGACTGCCGTGATGCGGAAACCCTCTTTTTCAGCCGTCACGGTATAGCGTCCCGGCAACAAATCGCCAATGCGGTAATCGCCTTCGGCGCTGGTCACGGCGCTTCTGGAAAAGCCTGTCGCTTCGTGGCGCGCGGTAACTTTCACGCCTGGCAACGCCGCAGACTTTTCATCCGAAACTTCACCCAGCAGCGCGGCAGATGACACTTGTCCGATTACGGTAGGCGAATTCGTCAACAGCAGTATGAAAATGCAGCAATGAAGAAAGCCAGGAAGGTGATTCTTTTTCATTATCATAAGGAATTTTGGAGTTTTACCTGCAAACATCAGTAGTAAGGAATTGCGTCTGAGCGGAGATAAACGCTCAGACGCATCTTCCAAGTGCAGCGCAAATGATGTTTGGCTGCCAGCTTCAATTTAGATTACTCCCCACCGCCTGATTCAGGATCAGCCGTATAGGTATATCCATCCGGAAGAGTGAAACTCTTGCCGTTGATGAGGATGTCCACGACATCCTTCCCTGCCTGTTGTCTGGTCGGAGTTTTGGCAGTAATCGTGTTTGCATTTTCGACCTTAACCTCACTTGCCGGGTTTCCATCAAAACTCACCGTGGCACCTTCAACAAAACCTTCTCCGGAAATCTTAACGCTTTGGCCTCCGCTTAGTGGGCCTTCGGAAAAATCAATTCCGGTGACCTTCGGTTCAGGAGCAGTAGTAGGTGCAGTAGTAGAAGAAACTGCAACAGAAGGTTGAGGCTTGGAATCTTTGCCTTCGCCCGGTTTGGTGAAAATCGTATTGGCAATGTCCTGTAACTTCAGCGCGGCTTGTTGGCTGAATAGCCCCACCATTGCCGCAATCGCCAGGATTCCCTGCCAACTGTCATCCGGCTTTCCGGTCAGCCCTCCACGGATAATTAAATAAAACACCATGGCGACCATTGACCCGCTCAAGGGCAACATCACATACATGGGAATCCAACTGTATTTGAGTTCGCGGTTTCCGATGTACCAGACAAGAGAGCGAACCGCGTGGATCGTTCCGCCGAGCGCGCCCGCCAATATCACCAGCCACAATAAAGTTTGTGGAGACGGAGGACAGTCTGTTGTGCTGCTGACAATCTGCGCAGGTGTAGGGGTGGGGGAGGCAGTTTGATTCGGAG
>CAZXHW010000381.1:4213-7646 GCA_964639915.1 uncultured Heliomicrobium sp. | reverse complement strand
CCCCCCCGCATAAATAGCACCAGAGGAGTTGCCGGAATTTCCCAGGAAGGTGCAGCCGGTGATGTTGGTGACAGGGTTGTTGCCAAGGGTGATGGCTCCGGCTGCTGTGGGTACACTGTTCGTATTGTTATGAAAGAGGCTGTTATTGGCGTTAAGCGTACCAGCGATTTGTTTGACACCGCCCTGACCGGAATTCCCGCTGATGGTGCAGTTATTGAGCGTCAATGTCGAAAAACCAGACCTGATGCCGCCGCCTTCACCGCTGGCAGTGTTGCCACTGACCGTGGTGTTGGTCAAGGTCGCGTTGACGTCAAAAAGTCCGACATATAAGCCGCCGCCGGATGCCGTCGTCGTGCTGTTGCTGAGCACGCAATCGGTCAAAGTCAATGCACCGTTGTCGCTGGCAAAATTCAGCGCCGCGCCATTGGTCGTGCTGTTGGCGTTGGTGATGGTCAGACTGTTAAGCGCCAGCGTGCGACCGGCTGCCGTCACGCTCAATCCGGCCACAGTATTGTTGCCGCTGATAATGGTGTTGGCCGCGCCGTTGCCGGTAATCGTCAGGTTCGGATGAGCGATGACGGGCAAGGCGCTGCCGAGCGTGATTGTGCCGTTGAGGTTGAAATTGATCGTGAAGGGTGAACAGGCAGTCAGCGCGTTGGCTTCCTGAATCGCCGCGCGCAATGTGCAGATGCCGTTGCCCGTCGCCGTTTCGCAAACGCCGTTACCAGGCGTGGCGTCTGCACCGTCGCTCAGGTCATTGACCGTCAGGCTGGTCACGCAATTGACCGTCAGAATGAAGACCGCATTGCCGGTCGCGCCGCAATTGTCTGTGGCGCGAATCGTCACCGTGTAAGTACCCGCCGGAACATTGTTGGGCACGGTGACGACACCGGTTGTGTTGTTGACAGTGATCGTTGCAGGTGAAGTCGAAGGCGTGACGCTTTGCACGACGATGGTCGAGACGCTGCCGTTGTCCGTTGGGCCGGTTGCTGGATTGACCGTCGTGCCGCTGCCGATATTGATCGAGGCATTGCCGTACGTCAGCATCGGCGCGGTGTTGGCGGTGACGGTGATGGTCAAATCGCCCGTGCCCGTCAAACTGCCGTCCGAAACCTGAAAGCGCACCGTGCCTGGAATCGCCGTGCAATCCGCCGTGACAAACGCCGTGATCGTGCCGCTCGGGTTGGTGATGTTGGCGGCGGTGATGCCGGTGGCGGTGCCGCCCGCGATTTGCGTGACCGTCAAACTGCCCGCCGCCGTTTGCGCATCGCTGACCGTGCCAATCGTGACGGCTGCTCCTGCGGGGGAACCTTGCTGCCGCGAAATGGCGGCGGCTGGCGTGAAGCTCGGCGCGGTGTTGATGTTGGTCAGTGAGAAATTGATCGAAGTCGCGCCACTGGCGGCAGCGGACACTGTGTACGGCCCGCCGATGGTTGCGTTAGCGGTGGCAGCGGAAGAAGCCTCGCCGCCGGTAATCGTCGCGGGATTGGTGGCGAGCGCACAGCTTGCGCCGGAGCCCGGCGGCGTGAAGGTGACCCGGCCGCCGTTGACCGGTTCGCTGTTGGCGGAACTGACGGTCACGCTTAACGGCGAAGCGAACAGAGCGCTGGTCACCGCGCTTTGGTTGTTGCCGCCACTGACGGCGAGCGTGAAACCGCGCGATTCAAACGCGCCGATGTCCACATTGCCAACGCGCGCGATGCCGCGCTGGTCGCTGGCGGGCGCGCCCGTGGCGATTCCGGCGTCGATCGCCGGAGACCCGGGCAGCAAGGGAATGGTGCTCGTCGTGCCGCCGTAATTGCCGAGGCTTCCGAGCAGGGCGCTGACGTTGAGCAGGTCCGTTCCGCCGAAACCCGTGCTGCCAGTCGTGTTGCCGATCAGGTTGTTGCCTTGCGAGACGAATGTGCCGTCCACATCCGGGTTGGTAGTGGCGGTGTTGCCGGCCACCAGTGTGTTTTTCAAATTTACGGTTCCACTGGTTCGGCGGATGCTGCCGCCGCCGCCTATACCGGTCGCAGTGTTTCCCGTGATGGTGGTATTGAGCAGGTTGATCGTTCCGCCGCTGCCTCCGCTATTGATGGCGGAACCGAAGCCGGCCGTGTTGCCGTAGAAGGTGCAATTGGTGAGATTCACGGTTCCGGCAGCGTTGTTGTAAATGGCGCCCCCGGCGGAAGCGCTATTGCCGTTGAAAGTCGAGCCGGTCACGTTCAACGTTCCCGCGTTGAAGTGGTAGATACCACCGCCGAAAGCGCCGCTCGTCGCGGCGTTGTTGGCGAAGGCGCAATTCGTGATGGTGGTCGTGCCGGTGCTCTGGTTCGAGAGGCCGCTTCCAGCGTTGGCAATATTGCCGTTGGCCACGGTCAAGCCGGAAAGTGTGATGTTGAGATTGCCGGGATTGATCGTGAAGACCCGCACGGCGTTGTTGCCGCTGATGGTCAATTGATCCGCGCCGGGGCCGCTGATGGTCAGGTTCGGGTGAATGATGTTCGGCAATGCGCTCGCCAGCGTGATCGTGCCCGTCACGCTGAAATTGATGGTGAAAGGCGAACAACCGGTCAGCGCGTTGGCTTCCTGAATCGCTGCGCGCAGTGTGCAGATGCCGTTGCTCGTCCCCGTTTCGCAGACACCATTGCCGGGCGTCGCGTCCGCGCCGTCGCCCAGGTCATTGACCGTCAGGCTGGTGATGCAATTGACCGTCAGCGTGAACGGCGCATCTTTGGTTGCGCCGCAATTGTCCGTCGCCCGAATCGTCACGGCGTAAGTCCCGGCCGGGACGTTGTTGGGCACGGTAACGACACCGGTTGAGTTGTTGACGGTGATCGTCCCAGGCGCGGTCGAAGGCGAAACGCTCTGCAGGACGATGGTCGAGATGCTGCCGTTGTCGGTAGGGCCGGTCGCTGGATTGACCGTCGTGCCGCTGCCGACAATGACGCTGGCATTGGCATACGTCAGCGTCGGCGCGGTGTTGGTCGTGACGTTGACGGTCAGGTTCGCGGTTGCCGTCGCTCCGTTGCCGTCGGTGACGGTCAGCACGACGGTGTTGGCTCCGACTGCGGCGTTGCAAGCTGCCGTGACCGTTGCAGTGATCGTGCCGCTGGAGTTGGTAATGCTGGTAACGGTGATGCCGGTTGGAACCGTCGTCGCTGTGACGGTCAGACTCCCCGCCGCCGTTTCGGTGTCGCTGACGGTAGCAATGGTCGCGCTTGTTCCGGCGCTGCCTGCCTGCCGCGACAACGGCCCGCCAGCCGTGATGGTCGGCGTGATGTTGCAACCGCCCAGTTGCAAATACATATTTCCGTCATTGGCATTGTCGGCAATCAAATCCTGCCGCCCGTCTCAGTTGAAATCGCCCAGAGCCATAAATTATCCGAAGAATCCGACGGTAAAACCAAAGATCCACGTCTAGCCAAAACCTCAAAAACAGTCTCGGCGC
>CAZXHW010000381.1:0-4203 GCA_964639915.1 uncultured Heliomicrobium sp. | reverse complement strand
AGGCTGGTGCCGTTGATTGCGCCGGTTACCGCAACGCTGACCGGCGCGCCGAAACCGCCCACCCCGTCTCCCAGCAGGTAGTTGAACAAGCTGCTTCTTCGCACGGCCAGGTCTTGCTTGCCGTCGTTGTTCAAATCCGCGACCACGACCTGGCCGAGACTGCTGCCGACGCTGGGATTCGTTGTGCCGGTAAAGCCGCCCGCGCCATCGCCGAAGCACAGGGAAAGCGTGCCGGAACTGCGGTTTGAGGCAACGAAATCCAGCTTGCCGTCTCTGTTGAAATCGCCCAGTTCCATATATTCTGGGACGGAGCCGACGGTGATTTCGGTCGTGCCGCTGAAATTGCCCGTGCCGTCATTCAAGCGTACCGACACCGTCCCGGCATTTTGATTGGAGGTGGCAAAATCCAGGTCGCCGTCGTTGTCAAAATCGCCGACCACCACCGTTGCAGGCCCATCGCCGACGCTGACATTGGTCGAGCCGTTAAAGCCGCCCGCGCCATCGCCGAACCGCACTGAGGTATTGTCCAAAGAGAAGTTCGCGGTGACGAAATCCTGTTTGCCGTCGCCGTTGAAATCTCCCAGCGCGACGCTGCGGGAACTGCCTCCAACGCTAACATCAGTCGTGCCGCTGAAATTACCCGCCCCGTCACCTGACCGGATCGAAACAGAACTGCCGCAAGCGGCGGCCAAATCCTGATTGCCGTCGCCGTTAAAATCTCCAACCGCAGCCCATTCCGGAGTATTGGCGGTACTGACTGTCGCTCCATTGGTGAATCCACCCGCGCCATCGCCAAGGCGAATGGAGACGGTTGCGCTGTTTCTGTTGGTGATGGCCAAATCCTGCTTGCCGTCGTTGTTGAAATCGCCCACCGCGGTGAAATCCGCATTCGCCCCGGCGCTGAAGCTGGTGCCGGTGCTGAAAAGTGGCGTCGTCGCACAGGCTGTGCCGTTCTGTACCGTCAGAGTGAACGTCTTACTGGCCGAACCGGCAGGGCGAGAGGATGTGACCGTAACGGTATATGTGCCCGCTGGGTGCGCGTTGACGACCTTGACGACGCCCGTGGCGGGGTCGGCGTAAAAAGTTCCCTTGAAGCCGGAAGATGACTTGACGAGGAGGTTGGCTGCGTTTGTTGGCGCGGCGCTGGGGGTGACGGTGGTTTGCGCGCTCAAGTTCATTGTCGTTGCCGGATAATTGCCCAGTGACGGTACGATCCCCGCGAACGTGGATTCATACGCGCCCATATCCACAACGCTTTGCTGGATGCGCGCGTTGCCTGCCAGATCGGTTGTGACGCCGACGGGGATCAATGAATTGTTGCCGGTGCCGACGGCATTGCTGGCGCTGGTCAGCGTGTAATTGGCGTTTAACGCCGGATCACCCGTCAAATTGCCGTTCACTAAGTGGGTGATGCCGCAACCGCCGCTTTTGATCAACGTGTTTTTCACGTCGTGGCCGATGAAGCTATAGCAATCGCCACCACCGCCTGAATTGTTGGCGATGATGGAATTGTACAAGGTTAAATCGCCGCCGTTGTTGTCCACGCCAGCGGCAAAAGCGATGTTGCTGGCGCTATTGCCGACCACTGTACTGTTGTAAATCTTGAGAATTGTGCCGTTGTTGAAAACTCCTCCACTAGGCCCCGAATTCCCGGTTATAAGCGTGTTCACCAGTGTGAGGTTTCCCCCGTGTCCCGACCAGATACCCGCCGATACGCTGTTTGAAGTGTTGTCGCGGATAATGCTGTTGGTGACCACAACGGTGGCAGTGCTGGTCTTGATGCCGCCGCCAAAGTCTGCGTTACCATTCGTGAGCTCCACATTATTTACATTTACCGTGCCGCCCGTGCTATCAATGTCAAGCGCCCCCCCGAAGCCTCCCCCCATCCCATTCGTGGCCTTCAGATTCTGAATGGTGACGGAAATGCCGTCCGCTCGAATCGAATTCAAGCTGCGATAGAGGTTGTTGCCGCTGATGATCGTGTTTGCCCTTCCATTACCATTGATCGTCAAACTGTCGGTAATGTTGGGCAGGTTGCTGGTTAAGATGATCGTGCCGTTGACGCTGAAGTTGATCGTGTCGGCTCCGCCAGACGCATTGGCCTGGGTGATGCAATACCGCAGCGTGCCGGACGTGCCTGATCCCGTGTTGGTGTCAGCCAGGCTGTTGACGCTGTATGTCGCGAAAGGTGCTGCCGGGGCGACGGTTGCTTTGAACGCTTTCGGCGCGATCTTTTCGATCAGCTTGCCCACGCGGCTTTGTTTGGTAATGCCGAATTTATTGAGTGTGTCTGCGCTAACTGCGCGAAGCGAGATTGTGGCGACAATTGCCAGCAGCAGGCTGGCAAGCGCAATGGAAGTGATTCGCGCCACACGGCGACGAGTGGAATCGGTCAGGGAGAGTTTCATAACAATTTACCTTTCAGACGCAAAAGCAGGGGTTAATGTCCGGGATTGAGCAAGGCGCGTAGTTCAAGCAGGTTTTCCTTGTTTACAAATCCGCAGGCTCCGTATGCGAACGCCCGTTCACGCAATGGCTCGTCGTTGTGTTTGGTGACAATCAGGATGCGGGCTTCCGGATGGGCTGTGCGAAGCTGGCGCGTCGCGCTGAAACCATCCATTCCGGGCATTTCAATATCCATCAGCACCCAATCGGCGGCGCCAAATTGATGACGTTCGTAAACCGCCAGCGCTTCTGATCCGTCCACGCATTCTTCGATGCGTTCGGCCAGATCACTGGTCAGGCGTCGAATCAATCTGCGCATCGCAGCATTGTCATCCACAATCAACAGCATCATTACACCAGGGCCTTTTTTGGTATCTGAGTTGGTCGCCATGAAAAGCAAAGAGACGATGGCCGAAGTATGCGCGGTGAAAAGGCGTGCTGGCATCGGTGCTACCACCCAATTGGGCATAGGTGGTAGCACCTATTTTTCAGCGGTTGTTGTGCGAAAAAGGCAGGTGGCCGACTTAGGTCGGATTTCAATTGTGTGTATGGAAAATTCAACCACGGGGAGCTCGGGGCAAACGGGGAAAACAAATCTTTTCCCCCAATCCTTCCCCGTGATCCCAGTGTTCCCCGTGGTTCAAATCCGTATACGCATTTGCAAACCAGTCTAAATTTCCGCTTTGTGGGTCAGCGCAAAGGTCAGCAAGGCATGTTTGCCGTTCAGGCCCAGTTTGGAGCAGATGTTCGAGCGGTGGTGTTCGACGGTGCGGACGCTGATAAAGAGTGTTTCGGCAATTTCGTTGTTGAGTTTGCCAGCGGCAATCAAACGCAGCACGCGGCGTTCGGCTGTTGTCAGTGTGTTCATGGCAGAAGGCGGGCGCGTGCTAGACGAATTGCGGTTAAGCAGATGGCCGGAAAGCACTGGGCTGATAAAGCTCTGTCCGGCGGCGATGGCTTTGATGCAGCCGACGATTTCGATGGCGGCGCTGTCTTTAACTACGTACCCTTTGACGCCCAGATCAAGCGCTGCGTTAAAGGTCGCTTCGTCCTTGTGCATGGTCAAAAAAGCGATGGCAACGGGCATTCGCTGATCGCGAATTTCGCGCGCGACACTCAGGCCGTCTAGGTGCGGCATGTCCATGTCCAGAACGGCGACTTGGGGCCGCAGCCGCTTTACTTCGGCCAAAGCCATTGCGCCGTCTTCCGCTTCGGCAATAACTTTCAACCGCGGATCGGTTTCGATGACCATTCGCAATCCCCGCCGGAAAATCGGGTGGTCATCCGCGATCACAACCTGGATTTCATTGTTTGTTTGCATTCTTGTTTGTCTTGATTGTGACGTGAATTGTCGTTCCCCGATCCGGCGCGGTTTGAATCGTCTGGGTTCCACCCAGCATTCGCACTCGCTCTGCGCTGCCGGTCAATCCGAAGCCGCGCTTTTGTAATTCTGCCTGCCCCGCGGGCTCAAGTGTGAAACCTCGCCCGTCATCGGCAATGGTCAACTGAATTTCGTCACCCGCGAGTTTGATGCGGATGCTGGCTTCACTTGCGCCGGAATGTTTCAGGATGTTGTTGACCCCCTCCTGCACAATTCGGTACAGGCTGATTTCCTCGTCTTTCGAAAGCAATCCATCAATCAAGTCTATCTCAATCTTAAAGCCGATGTCAGAAGCATCGGCAATCTGGCGCAGCATAAATTGCAAGGTGTTTGTCAGCCCCAACCGCTCCAGTTGGTAGGGACGCAGGTCATGGGCG
>CAZXHW010000380.1:0-7648 GCA_964639915.1 uncultured Heliomicrobium sp. | reverse complement strand
GCAAGCCATCGAAATACGGGTGTCTTCATAACGGACTTCATCACCGAGGAGTCTCTTATATCCCTCTGAGGCAAAATCGGACTTACTGAGTACACAGCAAACACAAACTAGTAAACTTAGAAACAGTTTCATCTTCTGCAACCTCAAAACATTGCCACGCCGCACCAATTGGGCGATGATTCCTCGCCGTTTCGGCATTTGATTTCAATCCAACTTCAAACTCAAGGAAACCAAGGCTATGAAAAGATTCTCTCTTTTGATTGGGCTGTTTGCGCTGTGCGCGTTGTTTGCTTTGACGACGATTTCGCCAGCGATTCTGGCAGATGAAGCCGGTGTCGCCGTCAGCCATCAAGCCAAAGCCGATTTCAACCTGACTGCCGATCCGAATTCGGCGGCGTGGAAAAAAGTTCCGGGCTTCATTATGGAAAAAGGCCGTCGGGGCGAGATGGTCGCCAACCACAAGACAGAAATCCGTTCGCAGTGGACGGCCAAAAATCTGTATCTGTTGTACTCCTGTCCATACGAAGAATTGAACCTGAAACCGAATCCGACGACGACGGCTGAAACCGACAAGCTGTGGGAATGGGATGTCGCCGAAGTATTTATTGGCACGGATTTCAATGACATCAAACATTACACAGAGTTCCAGGTGTCACCGCAGGGAGAGTGGGTTGATCTAGACATTGATCGCAAGCCGAATCCTGCGAAACACGATGTCGGTTGGAATTCCGGGTATGAAGTCAAAGCGCGGATAGATAAAGCCAAAAAGGTTTGGTACGGCGAAATGCGAATCCCCATGGACAAGATTGACAAGCGTCCAGCGAAAGCTGGCAACGAAATGCGAATCAATTTTTATCGTATTCAAGCGCCCAAGCCGAACCGCGTATGGATCAACTGGCAACCAGTCAACAGCGACAATTACCACACGCCGGAAGCCTTTGGGCGCTTGCGACTGAAGTAAGTTCAGCGCAAAGATCAGGCGCGTATTTTCCATTTGCCGTTTTCCATTTGTCATTGCGGGTGAGTCGTTCACAAGACAATGACAAATGGAAAATCAAATATGGCAAATGGAAAATGAAATTGGCGATTTGCAACTTGCCCTGACCTACTTCTGTACCGGAGCTATGGTTTCGCCTGTTTTTAGTGGTGACAATCCAGCGGCCTCAATTTGCCGGTTTAAGTTCGGCACGGTTTCAGTGACCAGCCTGTTGATCTGCTCGATCAATGAATTCAATGTCACGGTCAGTTTCGGCAATTGGCTGCGCTGTTTACCTGAAACCGATTCGGTGTACAAATCCAGTTCGTCAAACAGACGGCTGATTTTCCTCATCGCCGCGTCCTGCAATGTCAGCGTCGCCTCGTCCGCAGGCCCTGCTGCTTCCGAAGCCATCCCTGCTCGATTGATTTGAGGATTCAGCCGGTTTTGGACATCAATCACTTCATCTAAAACTCTGCCGACCAATGCGAGCAACGCTTCAGGTTTGTTTTCCTGTTTATTCAAATTGTCTCGCACTGAAGCCAATTGCGAACGCAGCGCTGAAAGCCGGTTTTGGCCTTCGGTGCCGGAGCGTTGCAGTTTGTTGATTGCCAGCAGGAAATCCACGCGGACTTTGGCGTCGGCGGGCGACAGTTGAATGCGCGGGTCTTCTTCGACAATCAGCGGTTTGCTCATCACTTCTTTGCCATCAAGAATCAGCTTGAGCGTATATTCACCCGGCAACACGCGCGGGCCGCGCGGGAACGCTCCGGCAAATCCGCTGTTGCCGCTGGTTTGTCCAGGCAATGGCGATTGATGGCGACAATCCCAAGTGACGCGCTGAATGCCCGGTTCGTTGGTTGCGGTGAAATCGCGAACCATCGCGCCGCTGCGGTCATGAACAGTAATGCGAACTTTGTCTTTGGCTTTTTCGCGCAGGTAATAACTGATGACGGCTCCGGTCGGAGGATTGTTGGCGATGAAGGTTTTATGGCCGGTGCTGGCTTTGTGATTGTAAATTCGCCACGTCGTCGCCGGACGGGTATTGAACAAATGCGCTTCTGCAGCCGCAACGGTTTCAGTCATCTGTTCCAGTGGAGTCACATCGTCCAGCACCCAGAGGCTGCGGCCGTGTGTCGCCAGAATCAGGTCGTTGTCGCGCGGATGAATCTGTATATCGTCCACCGGCACAGTCGGCAGATTGTTTTTCAGACGCATCCACGAAGCTCCGCGGTTGAAGCTGAACCACAATCCGAACTCCGTTCCCGCAACCAGCAAATTGTGGTTGCGATGATGTTCGCGAATGACGTTGGCCGGGTAAGGCAAGCCAGTGGTGATCGCTCGCCAGCTTTCGCCGAAATCTTCGGTGGCGAAAACATACGATTTGAAATCGTCGTTGCGATGACCATCAAGAGTCACATACGCGCGCCCGGCTGCGGCGTGCGAAGCGATGACTCGCGTGACGTACGTATTCACCGGAACACCTGGGATTTTCTCTGTAACGTTTTTCCAAGACTTGCCGCCATCGCGTGAAAGCTGGACATTGCCGTCATCAGTTCCCACCCACAACACACCTTCTTTGAAGGGCGATTCGGCAATGGTGGTGATGTGGCTGTAATTTTCCTGGCCGTCGTGGCCGGATAGCACGTTCGATTTCACTTCGACGCCCATAATCGGCAATCGGTCTCGGTTGATGGCTTTGGTCAAATCAGCCGTGATCGTCGTCCAGTTGTCGCCACGGTCATTTGAAATGAACAGCCGGTTGCCGCCCAGGTAAATTCGCCGGTTGTTGTGCGGCGAAATCAGAATCGGCGAGTTCCATTCAAACCGATACCGTTCGCGCGAACCTTCTTCCGGTTGCGGACGAATGAATTTCGATTCGCCGCTCAACATATTCAGTCGCACAATTCCCGCGTTTTGCGATTCGGTGTAAATGGTATTCGGGTCTTTCGGGTCAACGACATTGTAAAACCCGTCGCCTCCGCCAACGCGAATCCATTCATCGTTGCTCAGGCCGGTTGCGTTCAGCGTGAACACCGGCGCACCCCAAGAACCGTTGTCCTGCAATCCGCCGTACACCCAGTACGGTTTGCGAAAGTCGAACCCGACTTCATAAAACTGCCCCAGCGCGATGGTGTTGATGAAATCCCAGGTTTTGCCTTTATCGTAGCTGAAATGGATGCCGCCGTCTGAACCGGCCAACAAATGGTTGGAGTTTGCCGGATTGATCCACAGCGCGTGGTAATCGCCGTGAATGCGTCCGAAAGGGCTGACCTGAAAATTCTTGCCACCGTTTTCTGACACGTACCACGAAGCGCCAAGCACATACACACGTTGGTCGTTCGACGGGTCAACGCGAATCTGGCTGTAATACGCAGGGCGTGGATTGGTGACGGATTGCTTTTTCCAGGTTTCGCCTTTGTCGTCGGAGCGATACACGCCGCTTTCGGTGGCGTGTTCGTAAATGGAGTAAACGACCTTTGGGTCTTTGCGATAAATATCCAGGCCGATGCGTCCGGCGTCGCCCGTTGGTAAACCGTTCGTCAGCTTTGTCCAGGTCGTTCCGCCGTCTGTTGTTTTATAAAGCCCGCTACCCGGACCGCCACCTTGATAGCCAAACGGAGTTCGCCGTCGCTGATATGCCGCAGCGTAAAGCGTGTTGGAATCGCTTGGGTCCATTGCTATATCTGTGAAGCCCGTGTCTTCATTGATGAATTTTACGTTCGCCCAGGTTTTGCCACCGTCTGTGGTTTTGTACAGACCGCGCTCTTTATTCGCTCCCCAAAGGTGACCTTGAGCGGCAACGTAAACCGTGTCGGGATTTTTCTGATCAATGACGATGCGTCCGATGTGATGCGTGTCTTTCAGTCCAACGTTCGCCCAGGTTTTACCGCCGTCCGTGGATTTATAAACGCCGTTTCCCCAGGAAGAGCTTTGGCGATTGTTGGCTTCGCCGGTTCCCACCCAAATCACTTCGGGGTTGGATTGAACGATTTCCACGTCGCCGATGGAACTGACGGCTTCGTTGTCAAACAGCGGCTCCCAGGTCACGCCATTGTTCACCGTGCGCCACAACCCGCCAGAAGCCGTAGCAGCAAACACCGTGTGCGGATTGCCTTCGACAACGGCGAAATCATCAATGCGCCCGCCCATAATCGCCGGGCCAACGGAACGAAATTGCAGCGTCTTGAAGGTGGCTTCGCTGAATTGGCTATTTGATTGCGCTTCGGTGGGAAATTCAGCGTTGAAAAAAGAAAACGCGCCGAACGCAAACAACACAGCGCAAAAGACGACAAGGCGAATCTTGCTGGGGAAGTCCGACTTCATTGATAAAGCCTCCTGTGGTCAGTTGTGAAATGTAACGGGCGGCAATGTAAGGGGAACCTTCATGAATTGGCAAGACGTGGCATTATTCTGGCGCTGGCTAAATGCCTATGCTATAACCTGCTTGAAGTTTTCCTCAGTAGTAAGCGGTCTTATCTGGTAACAATCGAAAAAAATATCGGCTCAGCAAAAGCCGATTCTTACTCATTTTCTTGCTCCGTTGTGAGGTAGACTATGGACCTTGGGAGGATCACGCGCTGTGTAATTCATCCGGGCATAGGAGTCGCACGGATTGGCAACAGTCCTGATGAATTTTTCATTGGGCCTGAAGCCCCCAGCCTTTTGCCAACAACCGCCGACGGCCTTTTTAAAGATGCGCAGGGGCGAATCCGCAGGCAAGCGGCAAGATTCCGCATTTATGGTTTCGATTCTGATGGGAAGGTGGTCAAAGAACTGACCTCCGAAGATGCTGAGATTGTCTGGACTGTGCATCTGGCCAATAAGAAAGCTGCTTGGTATGGCTGTGATCTGGCGATGGACATTCCACAGGCGACCGTGGGCATGTTACGCAATCCTGATTTTCCTGGTAACCGCAAAAGTTTGGTCATTGATTCCGGTCAGCGTTCAGTCAGCGGAGCCAACGATAAAGCTCATTTCGATTCAGGGATGTTTTTGGGGATCAATGTTCCGCTAGGCGAAATCCGCACGGATGCGACTGGAAACTTATTGGTGTTGGGGGGATTGGGAAAGGCTGGGTCGGTGTTAAACCCGAAAGTCACATTGAATTTACAAGACACCAACTTCGATGGTGGAGGGTGGTTCGATGACATTTCTGATGGGCCGGTCACCGCACAAGTGACGATTGGTGAGACTGCCATTCCAGTGACACCCGCTTGGGTCATAGTTGGCCCGCCTGATTACGCGCCCGGTATCAAATCTCCTGTGACGTTGTATGACATCGCTTACGAAGTCGCGATCAACGCTGGTTGGTTGCCGCCGCCAGACAAGATTTCATTCACTCAACACATCTATCCGATCTTTCATCGGATGAGCCAATTGCAGTGGGTCAACGAAGGCTTCTATCTGGATTACGGGAAGGGGGCGAGTAGTGATTTTGTGGACAAGGAGAATCTGACGCTGCTATCTGACAATTCGACGGATAGTTCGTCGAAGGCATGGAAATTCCGGCAACTCATCTTCGGCAAGTTTCGCAACCCTGAATATCGCGTAACCCAGCCTGATCAATTGCCCCCGATGTATGGCGATGGTTTTGCGTGGCCGCCAAAACCGAATGCCCCCAATAATTGGTTGACGCTGCCCAAGTTGCATTACGGTTGGCTGAAAAGATGGGCCGAGGGCGATTTTGTTTCGGACTGGGATTCAGGTGCTCCGCCGTCGCCGAAACCATTGAAGGATCTGCCGCTTGAAGCACGTCCACAAGCTCTGGATCAATCGGCGCTGGAAAACTGTCTTGGTGGTGCATTTCATCCAGGTTGTGAAGTTTCCTGGCCGATGCGCTGGGCATTGCTTTACTCAGGCCCATTTCGCATCAAGGTGCGTCCGGACAGCAATCCTGAAAAAGATTATGGAAAACAGTTGACTCCCAAGGAGGCTTTGGATGCGAATGGCCCTTTGAACGGCAGTACGCCCGGCGACCTGACGCGCTGGATGTACGTTCCATGGCAAGTGGACACAGCGGTTTGCGGATCTGGATTCCAACCCAATATCAACCCGTTTTTTCCCACATTCTGGCCTGCGCGCGTGCCCAATCAGGTACTCACCGAAGATGATTACAAATATGCGCTCAGTGACGGAATGAGCGAGACCCAGCGTCTGAAGTATTTTGGTTTGCGGCTGGATTGGCTGCGCGACATTCCGCCTCCACTGAGTTTCGACCAGCGGCTTCAACAATTCATTGATGATTGGAGCAAATTCGGCATCATCGTGCGCCGAGAAAACCAGGGCTATGATCCGGTGCCGCCAGTCGTGCATGTCGAGACTCAAAACGAATTGGAAGATCAGACCAACGAAAGAAATATCACTGTCAATTCGCGAAGAGATAGATAAGGCAACTTTTTAGCGGCAAGACGATTGCCGGAACCCCGGAAATGATTTACCTCAACCCACATGGAGGAAACAGCAAATGAATAAGAAACTGACCAATCGCCAAAAACTGGAAGCGGAAGGAATGCTTGAGGAAAAGGCCAAATTGACCAAGAAGCAGACAGATGCAATTGAAAGTTTGTCGCCCACAGAATTGAAATCCCTGATTGCCGCCCGGAATAAACTGGCGCCAGCTTTTACGAAGCGGACGGGCGAAGTCGCGCTAGGCCTTTTCAAAGTCCACGGCAGGATAGCTCCCAAAGTTCATGGCAGGACGCAAAGTGCTTTGTCTTTACCCAAAGTTCACGGTTCAGCGGCTCCCAAAACAGGCGGGCAAAAAAGCTAAGGCGTGCCAGGAATGGCGAGCGCCAGGTAGTCATTGTTTTTTCTGAGCATTAAGCCTTGCGCAGTCAGGTCGTCCAGGAACTGGACGACCTCGTCCAGTGCGGGAACGTTTCCCTGGGCCTGTGACCAGCGCTGTATGATTTGCCGTGCGGTGCTCGCTTCATCGCAAGCCTGATACACAAACTTCGCCGTTCCGGTAAGGATGGTTAAAGGTGATTCTGAGATGGGACGCGAGTCCCAGATCAACAGTCGTTCACCGCTCTCCACCCAGAAAAGCTGGCTGTGTTTGTGACACTCCTGCCAGATTGCGATTTGCTCGGCCAGGGACTGAACATAACCTGCGACGTTGCGCGGCGAGCTGTATTCGTAAGTGAAAAAGTAAGCCAGCCTGTCAATGACATCCGTCGCCAGCGGATAAACAAATTCATAAGCGGGGTAAGGCCGCAAATTCTTGAATCCGAAATGATCGGCCTGAATGTAATTTGGGCTGAAGCGGTCAATCTGTATGGCGGTAGAGGCCTGAGGCGGCGGCAGATGAGTCAACAACGGCAGAAATTCTGCCATTTGCTGATACTCTTCTTCGTGCTCGCCGGGAAAGCCCCAGATGAAATTCCACTGCGGTTCGATATCCAATTCCTTACACCACTTCAGAAGCTGAATGTTTTGCATCCCCTTAACGCCTTTGCGCATGACCTCAAGAACCTGGTCGCTCAGACTTTCGATCCCCGGCTGTATGGCTTTTATTCCTGCATCGTGCAGCAATCGTAACTGATCCTTGCGCAAATTTGATTTGACCTCATAAAAAAGATCCCAACCCGGATTGCGTTCGGCCAGCGTCGGAATGAAGTCCTGGAAATACTCCATCGCCAGAATGTTATCCACAACATTGACCGGGCAGCC
>CAZXHW010000379.1:0-7650 GCA_964639915.1 uncultured Heliomicrobium sp. | reverse complement strand
CAACTAAAAGAAAGCCCCCAGTCCGGCCATATTCCATTGACGAATCTAACTTGCAGTTCAAAATTTTGCCCTGCATATGTGAAATTAACTTCGGACCTGTGCGGAAAGAAAGCTGCCTCACTCACGAAACAGCTTTCAGTTTCGTTTTTTACAACAAAGCAATCAATCGAATAGTCGAATATATGGAGGGTGCCACCATTTTAAAAACCCCCGACATTCGAATTGAAATAACCATTATCGGTTAGTGGATTATCTTTACGCTTTCGCCGGTCTGAACTTTCCCAGAAAATATTATTAACCGACATACGAAGCTTCTAAAAAGAAAGCTCCCATTTATTTCATTGCGTCTTGCTAAGGCGCTTCTTGAAACTCCAACCCTACGAGGATGTTTATGAAAAACAGAACTACACGCACTGGAAAGAAACACCAGAGGAAATTCCGCATCCTGGCGTTGTTTGCCCTGTTGCTTACTGTAGGCGTCGTCGCCTGGCAGGCAAGTCAGACAATGAAAGCGTCCAGTTTGGCAGCGGCATTTGAAAGCAGCCGCAATACCCTGGATGCAGCAGTCGAAAATTTCAAAGCCAATGAAACGGCGGAAAACTGGCAAGCAGTTGAAATCGCTCGACAGGCTTATGAAACCGCCTTCAATACAGCGGTGGCGGCCAACGCCATCAACCCCAATCCTGTTCTGGCCTCAAGCGCGGCGTTGCAGCAGCAAACGCTGGCGGCGATCAAACGGGGCTTGAGCACTTCTCAAAAGAAAATTGGTTCGCGCCTGTTCATCAATGTGCTCAAATCGCGCAACCAATTGCCCCAGCAATTGAGCTCGCTACGTGCAAAAGTTCAAACCACCGCTGACGGGCTGGCGATTGTTGACGTCACCGCCAAAAACCGCACCGCTGGCTTAAAAGTAATTGATCGCTACGGATTCAGAGTTAGAAGCGCCGTCGGCAATATGATTCGCGCCGAAGTGCCTTTTAGTCAACTGGAAGCGCTGGCCGGTAATGCCGAAATTATTGCGGTTCGGGAAGCCCAAAAAGCGATGACGCATCGCACCGAAGGCCCTGCTCCCGCACCTATGTCCAAAGAGCAGATCACCGCTGTCAAGCTTGCTGCATTTCGTAACCGTCTGAAATCGGCAATGGCCAACATGGTGGTCAACGTTTCCGAGGGGGATAAAACCCATCGCGCAGAAGCTGCAAGAAGCGCTTTCGGCGTGAATGGAACTGGCGTCAAAATTGGCGTGCTATCAGATGGTGTTGATTCCCTGGCTACGGCAGTAGCATCCGGCGATTTGTCGCCTGTGACAGTGCTGCCAGGTCAGGCAGGTTCCGGCGATGAAGGCACAGCAATGCTGGAAATCGTGCATGACCTGGCTCCCGGCGCCCAACTCTATTTTGCGACGGCGTTTACAAGCATCACATCGTTTGCACAGAACATTCGCGACCTGCGCACCGCTGGCTGCGACATTATTGTTGACGACATCATTTACTTCGCCGAACCAGCCTTTCAGGATGGGCAAGCTCCCAGTGTCATTACTCCTGGCAATGGTGGCGTGGTCATTCAAGCAGTCAAGGATGTAACGGCCGCTGGCGCGCTGTACTTCTCATCCGCAGGCAATGAGGGCAATAAGGATGACAACACTTCCGGCGTTTGGGAAGGCAATTTTAACGCTACTGCCGCAGCAGATCCGGCCCCATTGGCTGGCGCCAATTTGCATAATTTCGGCGATGGTGGGAATTCCAACCTGATTTCAGATAGCGGTGCTCAAATTGCTCTTTTGCAATGGGCGAACCCACTTGGCAGCGCCTCTTACGATTATGATCTTTATGATATGGATGGTGCGTTGACAACCATCTTCGATGCTTCCACCGACGTTCAGGACGGCACTGGTAACGATGATGACCCGATCGAAGGTATCAGCCCTGTTTTTAGCGGCGAGCGCCTACTGGTTGATCAGTTTGCCACGGGGGTTAACCCAGGCCCAGTTGCTCTTCGCCTACAGGTTTTCCGCGGAATTTTGGGGATAAACACACCAGGCGCAACATTTGGCCATAGCTCTGCAGCGTTGGCATTCAGCGTGGCGGCGACTCCTGCGGCAGGGGCGTTTGCTCCTGGCGAACCGACAGGGCCATTTCCCAATCCGCATAGTGCAACAAATGTTTCAGAAACTTTCACGGCGGACGGGCCACGCAGAATCATCCTCGATGAAAATGGCGCGCCATTAACGGCAGGCAATTTTTCGATTACTGGCGGTGTTTCTCGCCAGAAACCGGACATTACAGCGGCTGATGGTGTTGCCACTTCCGCTCCCGGATTTAATCCGTTCTTCGGAACTTCGGCGGCAGCTCCACACGCGGCAGCAATCGCGGCCTTGGTCAAATCGGCCGTTCCGTCATTGACTGCGGCACAGATTCGCACAGCGCTGATTTCTTCGGCGATTGATATTGAAGCCCCTGGCGTTGATCGCAACACGGGTGCCGGAATCGTCATGGCCTATCAAGCCCTGCAAGCTGTCGGTGCGCAGCCAGTTGCCAACCTGGCATTGGGGGCGACAACTGTCACTGAAGCCGCTGGCGACAATGACGGATTCCCGGAACCCTGCGAACGGCTCAATTACACCTTCAGACTGGATAACATTGGCGCTGCGAATGCGACGGCAGTTTCTGCTGCGTTGACATCGTCCACTCCGGGCGTGGTCATCACCCCGGCGTCGGCTGCTTATCCAAACATCAATGCCGGTGCCAACGCCACGAATGCAACACCATTCAACGTCGTGCTGCCTTGCACGCTGGCTTGTGGAACAACAGTCAATTTCACGTTGACCGTAACGTACACTGGTGGCCCAAGTCCTAAAGTATTCAATTTCAGCGTCATTCTTGGCGCTCCTGGCGCTCCTGTGACGGTCAGTTACTCCGGCGCTGTGGTTCCGATTCCGGATGGGGCCGATCTATCAGGCACAGCACCTGGCGCTCCCGTTTCGGCGATCGTGAACGTTGCTGGCGTTGGACCGCTCTATGACGTTGATTTGAAGATTGACGGAACTGCGTGCAACACCACCGCAGGTTCCACAACGGTGGGTATTGATCACACCTTTGTCAATGACCTGGAAATCAAATTGACATCGCCCAGTGCGACAACCGTGCTGGCGATTGATAACACCGATGGCGGTGCCAACAATTTCTGCCAGACACGGCTGGATGATGACACGGCTAATCCGTCCATTCAGACAGTCGTATCAACAGACGCGCCCTTTACTAACACATTCAAACCTGCCAATCCGCTGTCAGCATTTGACGGCCAGAATGCCAACGGGAACTGGACATTGACTGTGCAGGATTTCTTCAGTCAGGACACCGGAAATATCCGCGCGTTCTCGCTGATCCTGACACCGGTTGTTTGTTCGACAGCGCCTTGCGCCGTTGTTTGCCCGGCAAACATCACCACTCCGGCGACAGGCGTTAGCACCGTTGTAACTTACGCTGCGCCGACCGTTACCGGCGGTTGCGGTGTTGTCACCTGCACTCCGGCGTCGGGATCAGGCTTCGCTGTTGGTACAACCACAGTCACCTGTAGCCCGCAATCCGGTTCTGCCTGTACCTTCACAGTTACAGTGGTGAATCCTTTCACCCCAGCGCCGACAGCTTCGCTGTTCGATCCGCTGGCTTGCTCAGGCCCGGGCAACAAGGTCAATGGTTCCTTCGGCGTGCCGAACACCACTGCCAACCCGCAAACCGGAACTGTCACCACAGCCTTGCCGCCCCAGATTGTGGGCGTGCCAAATACGTGCGTGGCAAACTTCGGAAGCTGCACGGTTAGCGCCGGTTCGGTTAATTGGTCAGGAACGATTCCTGCCAACCAAACCCTAGCGGTCAGCTATATGGCGCAAGTTGCTGATGTCGCAGTAAATGGTACTTACTGCGCAACGACAACCGCAGTGTTCAACGCAGTGACGGGATCGGTTCAGGCTTGCCTGACCGTCAATTGCCCGCCCGTTGGCCCTGGCGGAATTTTCCCGGCGGCTTCGGAAGCCAGCGATCAAGCAGCGGGTTCGGTGTTGATTTACAACATCTACACCTCCGGCGCGACCAGCGGAAACACGCAAAACACTCGCATCAACATCACCAACACGAATTTGTTGTTGCCGGCGTTTGTCCATCTGTTCTTCGTGGCGGAAAGCTGTTCGGTGGCGGATAGCTACCTTTGCTTGACAGGCAATCAGACAGCAAGCTTCCTTGCTTCTGACCTTGATCCGGGCACAACCGGTTATCTGGTGGCTGTGGCGGTGGACGGAGTCCAAGGCTGCCCGACCAACTTCAACTACCTGATCGGCGACGAGTACGTGAAGTTCTCGACCGGCCACGCAGCCAACCTGGGCGCAGAAGCAATTTCTGCTCTGGCTGGAGGCTTGCCGCCGTGCGATGGCAACTCCAATACTGCAACGATCAACTTTGATGGCATCAGTTACAACCGGATTAGCCACGCACTAGCGCTGGATAACATCGGTTCGCGAGCAGACGGCAACGACACCTTGCTGATCCTGAACCGCATTGGCGGTAATCTGGGAACCGGCGCAGGTGTGTTGAGCACGGTCTTCGGTATCTTCTACGACGATGCTGAAACTGCTGTGAGCTTCACGTTTAACGGTGGCCATCAGTTCCGCGGCTCACTCTCGAACAACTTCCCGCGCATCACGCCAAGGTTTGAAACCTACGTTCCGGCGGGACGCACAGGTTGGTTCAAGGTGTGGCCGACAACACCGACACTGTGGGGTATGACCGGAGCGGCGATCAACTTCAATCCGAACGCCGCATCAAGCGCAGGCGCCTTCAACCAAGGACACAACCTGCATAAACTGACGTTGACCAACACGGCCAACTACATCATTCCGGTTTTCCCGCCAAGCTGCTAACCGGCTGAGCGAAAAACCTCTTTAACCCTGCGGAGCCGCCTGATGTGCATCAGGCGGCTCCGCTTTTTTACGGCAAGTCGCCTCAGCAATTCGACGGCTAAATTCAATGCATGTGGTATGCTTAGCGGCCAAAACCAGTTTTACTGGTTTTGATCACCAAAACTGTAATTTTCAATACCGCGACACGCGGGTTTACAGAGCCTATGCACGAGCTTTGGTCATTTGTGCAGTGGAGTTGGCATCTGATCCCACTTCGGCACGTGATAGACATTTTTCTGGTCGCTTTCCTGATCTATGAATTTCTCAGGTTGGCGCGAGGAACTCGTGCTGTCCAAATGGGCGTGGGCTTGCTGTTGGTTGGCGTGCTTTACGGAATTTCCAGCCGCTACCATTTGAGCACAATGCAATGGGTGTTGCGCAATGCAGCCGTGTACGTCGGCTTTGCCATCCTAGTGCTATTTCAACAAGAAATCCGCGCGGTTTTGACCAGACTGGGAAACAACATTCGATTGCCTTTTGCCTGGAAAAAGCAACGAGCGAAAAACCCTTTCGGGCAGGAATGGTATGACGAAGTTGTGCTGGCGGCGACGACTTTGGCTTCGGACAAGCTCGGCGCATTGATCGTTTTCGAGCGGGATGTCGGCCTGAAAACCTTGATCGAAAGCGGCATTCGCCTGGAAGCCCGCATCAGTTACGACTTGCTGGTAACGATCTTCAACAAAAACACCACGCTCCACGACGGAGCCGTGATAATCAGCAATAATCGCGTAATGGCGGCTTGCTGTTTTTTGCCGTTGACTCAGAATCCGCTGGTTTCGCGCGAGTTGGGAACCCGTCATCGTTCGGCAATTGGTGTTACCGAAGACAGCGACGCGTTTGCCGTGATCGTTTCCGAAGAAACCGGCGCAATCTCCTTCGCCATCGAAGGCCGACTGAAACGAAATCTGGATGGTCCGGGACTGCGCCGCCGAATCCAGCAAGCAATGGAGCCCTGGCGCAGCGATCAGGAATCGGAAGAACTGGAAATCGAAGAGCGTGAGCGTGAACGGGAGATTGACGAATTGGTATCTGCTCGCAAGCGTGGACGGCAATCTGCGCCACAGCAATCCAGAAATGAAGAGGTGCAGGAGGGTTCGAGTCTATGAAACTGGACCAAACCCGCCGCTGGCTGTCCCCTCCCAGATTGTGGCAACGGCTGCGCCGCATTCAAATTGAAAACAAAGGGTTAATGTTGTTGTCAGTGTTGCTGGCAGTGGCGCTGTTCATCATTTCGCGCCAGCCAGTCAGCGACGTGAAGTTATTCAATGTGCCGCTGGAATATCGCGGTCAGCGTTCGGATGTGGAAATTAGCGGCGAAATTGCGCAAACCGTCAGTGTCAGAGTTCGCGGGCCACGCGACTTGGTTCGCAGCTTGATGCCGACGCAACTGGCTGTAACTGCTGACCTGACCAACAAAGAAGCGGGTGAACGCGTGGTGCAGCTCCGCACCGCTGATGTGGCGCTGCCCGATAGCAGCATCCAGGTGGTTCAAATCGAACCGGCCAGCATTCGATTGGTGCTGGAGCCAAAAATGAAAATACGCGTCCCCGTGAAAGCCCAATTGATTGGCCATTTGGCTGAAGGGTTGGAGCTTTACGGCACCAGCGCGGTTCCGGATTTGATTGAAATAGAAGGCGCAGAGTCGCAAATAAGCAAGGTAGCTTACCTGTTGACGGAATCAATCAATTTGAGCGGGCATGGCAAAAGTTTTCAAACGATGGTGGATGTTGAAACGCCACACTCATCGTTGCGAGTGTTAACCACGACGCCCGTTAAGTTGACGATTGAAATTGGCGAACGGCGCAGCTTCAAACGATTCCCGGCGGTTCCCGTTCATTGGGCAAATCCGACAACGGACAAGGAATTACTGACGAAAACCGTTGAGGTGCAGCTTTACGGTCCTGCCTCCGCACTTGACGCTCTGCAGTCAAAAGACTTGCGCGCTGAAATTACTGTGGATACAGCCCCAAGTGTGACAACCGCTATCCCCAAAGTAATTCTCCCCGAAAACTCCGCTCCCCATGTCGAAGTCTTAAAAATCATTCCAAACGAGGTGAAGTTAAAGAAGTAATGGGTAAGTTCTTTGGCACTGACGGCATTCGCGGCGAAGCGGGTCAATTTCCGCTCGACGAAACAACAATTGAACGCATTGGCTATTCGCTGGCAAAAGAATTGGAACGCCGGTTAGGCCGCGCGCCTCACATTATCATCGGCGGCGACACACGCGAATCGGGCGATTGGATTTCAGATGCCATCGCGCGTGGAGCAATCACAGCCAAGGCTGAAATCACCAATGCAGGCGTTATTACCACGCCGGGCGTGGCCTATCTGACGCGCAGGCTTGAAGCGGATGCTGGCGTGGTTATTTCGGCTTCGCACAATCCGTATCAGGACAATGGCATCAAGGTTTTTGCGCCTTCCGGACAAAAACTCGATGATGAAACAGAACTGGCGATTGAACGTGACCTGGAAGCAGACGCAGACCATTTCCCTGCAATGACGGATCAAACAGTCGAAGCCGATCCAAGCTTGAAAGAAATGTACCTGGCTTTCCTGCGCGATGAAATTGCCGCGGGTCTGAATTTGTCCGGGATGAAGCTGGCGATTGATTGCGCCAATGGCGCATCTTACGAACTGGCGCCGCGCTTGTTTGAATCTCTTGGCGCTAACCTGACTGTTATCAATGCTGAACCTACCGG
>CAZXHW010000378.1:0-7673 GCA_964639915.1 uncultured Heliomicrobium sp. | reverse complement strand
GAACTAATCGCTTCAATTTTATTGCTGACGCCGCGCACAGTTTGGGTTGGCGCGCTGCTTTCACTGGGGACGATCAGTGGCGCGATTTTGAGCCATCTGACGATGCTAGGAATCAAGCTAACGCCAGTTGGCGACAACGGAGAGCTGTTTGCGCTGGCGGTGGTTGTATTGTTTTGCAGCTTGATGGTTTTGCTTCTCCATCGCCGGCAGATTCCCATTCTGGGCGAAAGATTGTTCGGTCAAACGGTTCAAAACTGATTCTGTGCTCCTTTGGTTTGTCGGGGATAAAACCTGCTTGCCTGGAATTGCTGCCAGCAAGCAGCTAACTGTAGACTCAGGAAGACGCAACGCGCGTCAACCTGAGTCTTCTTTTTTGATACTTCCCGGACTGACAAACCATGAACCCAACCATCTCCCGTCGCAGTTTTCTTGCTGGAACCGCAGGCACTTTAACTATCGAAGCCTTTGCTCAACCTTCCGAACGAATCATAGACATTCACCAACACACGCATTATTGGGGACGCAACGACGAAGATTTGATTCGCCATCAGCGTGCCCTGGGAGCAACGAAAACCGTGCTGCTCCCCGCCGGATCGAAGTTTGGCCTGGAAGCCGACTGCTACGGAAACGATTCCGTTGTAGCTTTGGCGAAACAGTATCCGAACGAATTCGTCTTCTTTGCGAACGAAGTCGCCGACTTGCCGGAAGCACGCACGGTCATCGAAAAGTATTTGAAAGCCGGGGCCATTGGCATCGGCGAGCAGAAGTTTTTCGTGGATTGCGATTCCAAACACATCGAACTGATTGCCGCCTTGGCTAAGGACTACAACGTACCGGTTTTGCTGCATTTCCAGCATGGCAAATACAACACCGGTTACGAACACTTCCACAAAGTCTTGGAAAAATTCCCGAAGGTGAATTTCATTGGCCACGCGCAAACCTTCTGGGGAAACATTGACCGCAACCACGATCAAACGGTGCTATATCCCAAAGGCAAATTGACCGCTGGCGGACTGACCGATCGCTGGCTAGCGGATTATGCAAACTTTTACGGCGATCTTTCGGCAGGCTCAGGATTGAATGCTTTGTTGCGCGATGAAGAGCTGACCAAGGATTTTTTCCGTCGTCACCAAAACAAATTGATGTACGGCAGCGATTGTCAGGACGAAACGACGAAAGACACTCGATGCAGCGGCATCAAATGCCTGCAAACCGTCAAGCGATTGTCACCGACGAAGAAAATTGAGAGGAAGCTGTTGTACGAGAATGCGCGGCGGGTATTGAAGATCAAGTAAGAGAGCCAAACAACTCAGACAGGATTCTCAGGATGGTTCAAGATTGAACCCCAATCTTGTCAAATCCTGGGAATCCTGTCTGAGTTGTTATCGCTACTTTTTCAAGCTGCGGATGTGTTTGACCACCGCAGTGATTTCCGCGGGTTTCAACTTGCCTTTCCAGGCAGGCATAAAATCACCTTTGCCGTTGTTGATAGCAGCGGAGATTTTGGCGTCAGTGTGCGCTTTCTGCCAAGCCGCGGCGGACATGTCCTCAATGCCCTGCTTTTTGTACTTGGCATTGCCGGTGCCGTCAGCGTTGTGGCACTTGGCGCATTTATCCGCGTAAATCGCTGCGCCGTCCTGGAATACAACAGGCGTCGTCGTCGCAAACCCGCCGACCGAAAGCGCAGTCAGCGCTGCAATCAGAGTTGTTGTCAAAATCGTCAGTTTCAACTTGTTCATTATGTATTGATCTCCTAATGTTTAATGCCGGACTGTAGCCGGGAATAAAAAGGGGTTACTTCAATTTTAGCATCCATTCGACGATTGCTTTCTTATCGTCTTCAGAAAGATCCGGAAAACTTGCGGGCATGGGCTTTTTCAACCCATAGGCGCGCGCATCGTCAAGGATTTTCATTAGATCTTCTTTCGAGCGATTTGGTTTCCCTTCCAGTCCTATAATTGGCGGACCTAAGTCAGGTTCACCTTGCCCATTCGCTCCGTGGCAATCTGCACAATTTTCTACATAGACTGCCGGTGCCGCACCGGTGGCAGGTGAAGAAGGAGCAGCCGCCGCAGCCACACCAGCGCCAATCACCTGGGGTTGGAACGGCGCTTGGAAGAACGCATGCATTTCCTCATCTTGCTTCTTCAGCTTTTCTGCAAATTCGGGGTTGTTTCTATCCTGACTTTTCGCCAGAAAAATCAGCCCAACCGATCCAAAAATGGTCAGCAACAAAACCAGGCTGGCAATCGGACGTTTGAAAGGATTGCGTTCGGCTTTGCGATCCAGGAACGGTAGCAGGAACAAAACGCCGAACAGCACCGCCGGCAAAACCGCGATTGGGATAATTGCCCAACTTCCCGGAAACCATTTCAGCAGTTGGAATAGAGGCATAAAATACCACGGCGGACGCGCCAAATAATCCGACGAAGGATCCGCAACCGGCCCAAGTTCCGCGGGCATTTTCAGCGCCAGATACACCAGCGCGATGAATACAACCAACATCGCCACAGAGTCAAAAAATACCTGTTTCGGAAAAAAGCGATCTACTTTCTTGTCGTCGCGATTGTGGTACGGACCTGCCGGGCCAGCTTTGCGGAACAGCATCACGTGCAATCCGGCCAGCAGCGCCAGCAGCAGTGGCAGCAGAAAAACGTGCGTCGTGAAAAACCGCGACAGCGTGACAGTCGAAAGCTCCGTGCCGCCCAGCATAATCTTTTGCTGCAGCGAGCCAACCACAGGAATTTCTCCGGCAATGGAAGTTCCAACCTTTGTTCCGAAATACGCCGCCTGATCCCAGGTCAGTAGATACCCTGTAAACCCAAAGCCAAGAACGAGAAGCAACATCACCACGCCCACAACCCAGACGAGTTCGCGCTTCTGTTTGTAAGCGCCGTACAAAAAGGTTTGGGCCAAATGGACAACCGCCAGAATGACCATCGCGCTGGAACCGTAATGGTGGATTCCGCGCAACAGCGCTCCGCCTGGTACAACTTTTTGAATATAGGCGACGCTGGCGTGCGCATGGTCGGCGGTGGGGACGTAATACAACGTCATGACAATGCCTGTCACGACTTGAACGGCAAACAGAAACAGCAAGGCACTGCCGAAAACGTATGCCCAGCGCGCGCCGCCGCGAATCGGCTCGTTCAAGGCTTCGTCCATCACGGCTTTGACACCCGTGCGTTCGTCTACCCAGTCAACTAACTGGTCAACTTTGGATTGGTTTGCCATATCAACTCAAGACCTCCTTTTGCGGAATGCCTTGTTTGAAATCTTGATAGCGAATCTTCAGCACATCGTTTTCGACTTTGTGCTCTAACGCATCCAGCCCGCGTGGAGTCGGGCCGCCTTGCGTATTTCCCGCAACATCCCATTTGCTGTCGTGGCAAGCGCAAATGAACACGTCCGATTTCGCATTGACGGTGCAACCAAGATGCGGGCAAACGGCGGTAAACACCGTGATTTTTTCGCCTTTGCGAATAACCCAGACAGCTTTTTGAGACTGGAATTTGCCCCAGCCTGCGTCCTGTGAAACGACGATATTGCGCTTGACGGGTTTGCCTTCTTCGATTTCGGCGACTGGCCCAAGCTCGGCCCAATTTTCTGCTACGCCTGCAGACAGCGCAGGCGAAACAGCAAATCTTCCGATGTTGACGCCAAGCACTGCGGAAATGCCTGCGGCAATCAGCCCGGAAAGCACGCCCAAAAACGACCGGCGTTCGTTGTTGTCTTCCGTTGGTTGATGAACTGACATGAAAAACAATCCTCCTGAAAGTCAGATACTGTGACACTTATAGCTTCACAGGCACACTTCGTGACACGAAACCCTGTGTTTGGCTGCACAAGCAACTGCCTATGCAAGCTTTGTTCATAACTGCTTTTTGAATTTAGAAACCTGTGGTCGAAAGAGCCGCAATTCTTAACTCGACAAAGAATTTTTGCAAATGCACCGGGCGTCAATTTCCGTGTCCGAAAACGGCGAGACAGTTTCAGTTCTCTTGGCTAAACTTTGATTATGGTTATGGATCACAAAAGTTACTACCAGGCAGTGTTGACGCACGATCAGCGATTCGATGGTGTTTTTTATGTCGGCGTAACTTCGACAAAAATTTACTGTCGCACCGTCTGCACCGTCAAAACTCCGCGCAGCGAAAATTGCCGTTTTTTTCCCAATGCAGCCTTGGCGGAACAATCGGGCTTTCGCCCTTGCCTGCGCTGCCGGCCAGAGCTGGCACCGGGCAATGCGCAGATTGATGCCGTCAGCCGACTCGCGGCCTCGGCCATCAGCCGCATCGAAGACGGGTCACTGACCGAAAAACGGCTGGATGAATTCGCCGCCGAAATGGGTGTCACCGACAGGCATTTGCGCCGAGTCATTCAATCTGAGCTTGGCGTTTCGCCAATTGAATTGATTCAGACGCAGCGCCTGTTGCTAGCAAAACGTTTGCTGACCGACACAGATTTGCCGATTACTGAAATTGCGTTTGCCAGCGGATTTGCCAGCTTGCGTCGTTTCAACGCGCTGTTTAAAGAACGTTACCGGTTGAATCCTACGGAGCTTCGGAAAACGCGAACGGCATCGGCGGCGGAAACGCTGGTGTGCGAATTGGCATATCGTCCACCGTTCGACTGGCAATCGTTGCTGGAATACCTGAAAGCGCGCGCGCTGAAAGGAGCAGAAACCGTCGAAAGCAATCGGTACCTGAGAACCGTTGCCATTGGAAAACAAACCGGATGGATCGCTGTGGAGCCGTCGGCGGGAAAATCTGCGCTAAAAGTTGAGATGTCAGTATCCTTGGCAAAGGCGATTTTGCCTGTGCTGGCGGGCGTCAAACGTGTATTTGATCTAAAAGCCGAACCAACACAAATCGCCGCGCAGCTTGGCGATGTGGCTGCGGCCAATCCGGGGTTGCGAGTTCCCGGAGCACTCAGCGGATTTGAAATTGCCGTCCGGGCGATTTTGGGCCAACAGGTCAGTGTGAAATCGGCGACAACGCTTGCCGGGCGTTATGTCGCCGCGTTTGGCGAGCCGGTGGAAACACCGTTTGCGGCGTTGACACATTTGTCGCCAACGCCGCAACGCGTCGCCGAAGCTGAACTGGCTGAGCTGACTTCGCTGGGAATCATTGGCGCGCGAGCAAAATCCATCCTTGCGCTGGCTGAAGCAGTCGCAACAGACAAACTGAACCTGACGCCCGGCGGCAACGTCGAACAAACCATGGAGCAATTGAAACAGCTTCCCGGCATTGGCGAATGGACGGCGCAATACGTGGCCATGCGCGCGCTGTCGTGGCCGGACGCTTTTCCGCACACGGATTTGGGCGTTTACAAAGCGCTGGGCACAAATAAACCCAGGCGTGTTTTGGAACTCGCGGAAGCCTGGCGACCGTGGAGAGCTTACGCTGTTCAACATCTATGGAAGTCCTTGGAAAAACCGCAGGAGGAGAAATGACAACGTATTACACGCGAATTGAAAGTCCGATTGAATCGCTGTTGCTGTCTTCGGATGGCGAATCGCTGACCAGCTTGACGATGGTCACACAACGTCACGGCCCGTATTTCAACGCCGCCTGGAAGCGCGACGACAACGCTAAACCATTCGTCGAAGCGCGAAAACAACTGCAAGCGTATTTTGCCGCTGAACTGACCGAATTCGATTTGCCACTGAACATGCAAGGCACTGAGTTTCAAAAACAAGTCTGGCAGGAATTACAAACAATTCCTTTTGGCGTAACGATCAGTTACGGCGAACTGGCGCAGCGCGTTGGCAATCCAAACAGTTCCCGTGCAGTAGGAGCGGCAAATGGGCGCAACCCGATTTCGATCATCGTTCCCTGCCATCGGGTCATTGGCTCGAACGGCAAGTTGACTGGTTACGGTGGAGGCATGGAACGAAAAGAATGGCTGCTGGCGCATGAAAGCAAAGTTCGTTGAGACAAGGATTAACTACGGATAAACACAGATTACTCAGATAAACACGGATCAGATTTTTAGACTTATCCGTGTTTATTCGTGTTGATCCGTGTTCATCCGTGGTTTCTTTCTTACCGATTGGGTGCGGTTTAGCTTTTCTTTGGCGGTGGGCTTTGCCACAACACATTAACGATCATCCATTTACCGTCAAATTTCGCCAGATGGAAATAATCAGTTCCCCAGTCGGCAACCAGTTTGGCAGTGGCAGTCTGGTCTTGCACTTCATAAATCGTGATTTCTTTCGGCGCATCTTTTCTCAGCTTACCGCTTTTGTTGTAGCTTTTGGCAACTTCGACCAGCCGTTCAAAAGTCATTGCCGAACCGGGTCCGTATTTGCTGTCGGCGGGCGGACGGTAAAATCCCAGCTTGGCAAGTTTGGGGTGAACGCTGCGTTCGATGCGTTCCGGCTGGACGTTGTAAACGCCTTCAACGTAATCCAGCACCGCCAAACGAACGGCTTCTTTGTCATCATTCGCTTGTTGAGCAAATGAGGGAGCTGCGAGCAATCCCGCCAGCGTAAGGCAGGCAACCATTAACAAAATCGTCTTTTTCATATTCCCTCTCTGTGTAAAGTTTGAAGTTTCGACGCGCTTCATTCGTAACGAAGCGCAACCATCGGATCAACTTTCATGGCTCGTAGCGCTGGCACATAACAAGCCACCAGCGCAACAAAACTCAGCAATAAGGAAATTCCGGCAAAGGTGAGCGGGTCGGTCGCACTGACTTCGAACAGCATGTCAGTCATCAATCGCGTCAGCGCAAACGAAGCAACCAGTCCAATGGCCACGCCAAGCAAAGTCAGACCCATTCCCTTTTTCATCACCAAACCAAGTATGTTTCCAGGGCGCGCGCCCAAGGCAATGCGGACTCCAATTTCGTGCGTTTGCTGGCTGACGGTGTAAGAAATGACGCCGTAAATCCCAACCGCCGCCAACAGCAAAGCGACAACTGCAAACAGGCCAATCAACATTGCCGGATAACGCCGAGCGAATGTCGCCGGAGACGTTGCGGCAATCTGTTCCATGCTTCTGACAAAAAAGATTGAGATTCCAGGTTCAAAAGACTGAAGCTCGCGGCGAACAACATTGCTCATACTCATTGGATCGTTCGTCGTTCTGACTACGACGCTGCTGGCCATGCCGACGGACGAATCCTGCTGATACGGGTAATACACAACCGAGGTGTTTTGCGCATCCAGGCCGTTGATCTTTTCATCGGCGACCACACCTGCAATTTGGAGCGGTGCCCCGCCATCGCCTGTAAAAAAGATGTTTTGACCAGCAGCGTCTTGATTGGGAAAAACGCGTTTCGCCAGCGATTGGTTGATGATGACGACATTCTGAGAATTTGCCCCGTCCTGTTCGTTAAAGGTTCGACCGGAAATCAACCGCACTCCCATGACGTTGAAATAGTTTGCGCTGACGTCGCGCAGATTGGCTTCAATGTCGTCTCCGGGAGCGGGTTTCGGCTGATTGGCTGGATAAAACCGCGTGGTATTGCCCCCGATCAGCGGCAAAGTATTGACCGTGGCAGCACCTTCAACACCTGGAATCGCGGCCAAACGAGCCAACATTTGCTGCCTCGCAACAATCAGCTTTTCGTTTGAATTGTAGGAAGCAGGCGGCAATGTAAAAGTGAATGTCAGCAGGTTTTTTGGATTGAATCCCGGATCAACATTGATCAGTCCCCACAGGCTG
>CAZXHW010000377.1:0-7676 GCA_964639915.1 uncultured Heliomicrobium sp. | reverse complement strand
GCAGCGGCATAGGTTCGAACGGGCGGCCCAGATAATCCATATCCAGTCCTGCAAAGATCACCCGCTTGCCCAGCACACCAAGCTGATTGGCAACGATGCCCAAATCGCTGTCGAAAAACTGGCCTTCGTCAATTCCCACAACTTCCGTGTCGACGGCAACGGCTTCCAGAATTTCGCGCGTGGAACTGACCAAATGAGATTCGATTCGCATTTCGGAATGGGAAACGATGTGTTCTTCGGAATACCGCAAATCAATCGCCGGTTTGAAACTTTGCACTTTCAAGCGGGCAATTTTTGCTCGGCGCAATCGGCGAATCAATTCTTCGCTTTTGCCGCTAAACATCGAACCGGTGATGACTTCAATCCAGCCGGAATCATTTGAGTGACGTTCTACCAACGTTGGCTTTTTCCCTTCTGATTTGTCTGATTTGACTGCGCGCACGTTCTACACCATAAACCAGCGGGGGCGCAAGATACGCTACCGAAAGGATTTTCGGGCGTTCAGCTTGTCGTGGTGGAGCGATTGTTGGCCTATGAATACTTCAAAATTTGAAACTGTCCACATCAGCCGGATCAGCGCTTTGATCGGAGGAATTATCTGGACGCTGTTGTTGCTGCCGATTGCGGATTGGCTGAATCTGCCGGTCCAAAGCACTGGCGAAACATGGTTGATCGAACGGTTGCTGATGCTGTCCGTTCTGGTCTTTGTTCCCTTGGCTCTGTCGTTGACAGCAACACCGGACAAAGCTGGTTCACACAGCGTTGCATTCCGCTGGGCCATCTTGCTGCAACCTTTCGGCGCGGTTCTGGTCGTCCTTTCGTTTTGCGTACGAACCGGCTTTCTGGCAGGAGCCATAACGATAGCGTGGATTTTGGTGACTTTCTTCATTGCTCTGTTTGGGCTATGGCGGCTATGGCGCCGCTGGAAATTCAGCCGCAGCATTTTCCCGCTGGAAGAACTCTGCATTGATGCCGGACTGGCTTACATAGTCGTTGGCAGCGGCTGGCTGTTTTTGTCACGCTGTGGGCTGAATCCACTGGGATTTTCAGACACGATCGTTCTGCTAACAGCGGTGCATTTTCATTACGCCGGATTCGCTGCGCCGATTCTGACTGGTTTGGCTGGGCGAAAGATCAAAACAGGGTTTGCCAGAAAATGTTACCTCGTTGCAGCAAGCGGAGTAATCGCCGGCCCTCCGCTGGTTGCCGCCGGAATCACCGTGTCACGTTCCGTAGAAGTATTTTCAGCCGTCACGCTGGCGTTAAGCCTGTTTGTGCTGGCGATGCTGACGCTTTTTGTCATCGTGCCAAAGTTAGCACTTCGCACAGCACAACTTTTGCTGGTCCTCTCTTCGATTTCTGTGGTTGTGACAATGATGTTCGCCTGTCTGTATGCAATTGGGCGATTCGCTGGCATGATGCCGATCAGCATTCCGCTGATGGCGCAAATCCATGGCACATCGAACGCGTTAGGTTTTACGCTTTGCGGATTGCTCGCCTGGTCGCTTTTATCCGCCCACGCCAAGCAAAAGGAAAGGAGTTCGCAATTGTAATGACGGCTTGCAAAATTGTTCTCCGGGTTTTCTTCTTTTTGATCGCACTCAGCCCTGCAAACTTTTCGCAAACTCCCGCTCGCTCACCCAATCAAGAGCAGGATCAGACTTTGCGCATTCGCACCAATCTGATTCAGGTCCGCGCCGTGGTTACCGATAAACAAGGCCGAATCATCGAAAATCTGCGGAAAGAAGATTTCATCGTGTCAGAAAATGGCAACCCGCAAGAAGTATCCTTCTTTTCCGCAGATAAAATTGATGGCGAAGCTCCGTCCGCTTCAAAAGGTCCGCCTGCGACACCAACAGTTGCAGGAGTAGCGAACGCTCCTGCTAATCTGGTGGAAGCCCCGCGCCGTACCATTGTGCTGTTTGTAGACACGGTTCACGTAGACCACATTCGACTGAGACGGGTGAAGGAAACGCTGAACCAGTTCATTAATCAGCAAATGACCAATCAAGATCTGGTCGCGGTGGTTGCCAGCGGCGGCAGGCTCGGCTTGCTCAGTCAGTTCACCCGGGACAAAAAATTGTTGCGCTCCGCTGTCAATTCGCTTGCGCCCTGGGCACCGGGGGACCGTGACATAATTCTGACGCCAAATATTGCTGGACGCGCGCTGCAGGGTGAACTGGAAGCACTTTCCATTGCTTATCAAATCATCCAGGCGGAAGAGGGCATGGTGAAATCGGAGGAACCCGATCTCATCAGAAATCCAAAATTGGCTCAGGTCCTACGCCAGCAATACGCGCCACGCTTCAACGCCATTTTGTCCCAAGCCGCCTACCGGCGCAGAACCGCGCTTTACACGCTGGATGGCGTGATCTCGCAAATGGCCCGGATTCCTGGGCAGCGGATGATCTTTCTTTTCAGCGAAGGCTTTACGCAAATGGGCATCGGCGGATCGGTTGATCTGAACGATTTTCAGCAATCCATCAGCCGCGCAGTCGCCAGCGGCGTGGTGATTCACTCGCTGGATGCCAAAGGCATTGATCCCGTTATGCTGGGGGCTGAAAGCTCCATCTTCATTGTCGGCAATCTCACCGGGGCGATGAATGTTTCCGCGAAAGAATCATTGCAGGGCCTGCGCACGCTGGCGCAAGACACGGGCGGCAATCTCGTCATCAACACGAACAACCTTGCCGAACAGATGCAGAAGGCGCTTCGGGAAAACAGCTTTTCCTATGTACTGTCGTACTACCCGGCGAACGACAAAGACCCAACGAAGTTCCGCAACTTGAGCGTGCAGGTCAAGGATCATCCAGAATATAAAGTTCGCACTCAAAAAGGCTATCGCCCTGCCGACATCGAAAAACTCCTGGCCGCCAGCGAATCATTGACGCCCCGCCAAAAGCTGGCAGCAGCGATGAATTCCCCGATCCCAACGACCAGCTTCGGTATTACCGCCATCGCCGATTACCTGGAGCGCGAAGGCGACGAGATGCAGGTTGCCTTGCAGGTTTTCTTTGACGGTGACACGCCGGAATGTCAGCCGACAACAGGTTCGGGTGCCTGCGAAATCGAAGTCGCCATTACTGTTCACGACCTGAACGGCAAACTGGTCAAAGTCTTCACCGATATTTTGAACCTTAATCTGAAGCCAGATCAACTCGCCGCAGTCAGGCAAAGCAGTTATCGTTACTACCGCCGTTTGGGACTGAAACCCGGCACCTATCAAATCCGCGCGGGCATCCGCGAACCGAAAACCGAACGACTGGGAACCACCTCGTTGTGGGTGGAGGTTCCCGATTTGAGTCGCAACAAGCTGCAAATGAGCAATTTGCTGTTTGGCAATTTTCCGGTCACGAAAGAGAAAGACACGCTGGTGGAAGGCGGCACGAAGCCTTTGCAGCCGCGCGTCAGCCGTGGCGTCAAGCTTTATCACCCGGGCGAAACGCTGGAGTACAACTTTTTCGTTTACGCTTCGCCCAAAGATTCGCCAGCCGATTTAATGATTCAGGTCGAAATCATTCAGGGGGAACAGAAGATTTACCAAAGCACGCCTGTGTCCGTAGAATCACGCATGGTCGCGCGCGACAAAAAAGGAATCGGTGTGACCGGTTCGATGTTGGTCAACAACGTCGAGCCTGGACTTTACGAACTTCGCATTACTGTTCGATACGCGAAGAACAAACAAACCGTGCAGCAGAGCACGACTTTCGCCATCGAACGTTGAACGGGGCTGTCCGCATTTCTATTACTTTCGGAGAAATTAAATGCCCGCATCCATCATCTCCATCGCTGATCGTTTTCGCTCTCTTTCAATTGCCGATTTGCGAAGCGACCCGCGCGTTGCCGCAGCCTTTGAGTTTATAGACACCTCTGCGCAGCGATTCACTTCTGAATTGATTCGCATTTGTGAAATTCCCGCGCCACCGTTTAAAGAGCAGGAACGTGGACGGTATTTTGCCGCGCGGTTCAACGAACTTGGCCTGGACGATGTTCACACAGACAGCGAAGGCAATGTGATCGGGTTTTATCGCGGCGAACGCGAACAACCGCTGATTGTTCTATCCGCTCATTTGGATACAGTTTTTCCCGAAGGCACGGACGTCAAAGTTCGCCACGTCGGTTCGCGGATGTGCGCTCCGGGCATCGCCGACAACTGTGCGGGACTGGCAGCATTGGTTGCGTTGATTCAGGCGCTGAATACCGGACAGATCAAATTGCGCGGGACGATTGCCTTTGTGGCCACGGTTGGTGAAGAAGGCGAAGGCGATTTGCGCGGAGTCCGCCATTTGTTCAACGAAGGCAAACTGGCCAAACAAGTTTCGGCTTTCGTCTCTTTTGATGGTCCCGGAGTAGATTTCATCACGCATCAGGCGTTGGGTTCGCGCCGCTATCGCATTCGGCTTGAAGGTCCTGGCGGTCACAGTTGGGGAGATTTTGGCGTCGTCAATCCGGTTCACGCGCTTGGCCGAGCCGTCGCGCGGCTGGCGGATTACCACGCACCCGTTGACCCACGAACGACGTACAGCATTGGCCGCATTGAAGGCGGCGAGTCTGTAAATGTCATTCCGCAAACGGCTTCCATGGATGTGGATTTACGGTCGTCATCCGAAGCCGAGTTGTCGCGATTGGAAGATTTTTTATTGACCGCGCTGAACCGAGCCGTGATTGATGAAAACGTCATGCGCGCCGCTTCCGGCAAAAAGCTGAAAGCCGAAGTTCAACTGATCGGCAATCGCCCTTCGGGCGAAACTCCGCGTGAATCGTATCTGGTACGAACAGCGGTGGAAGCTTCGCGCGTAATGGGCATTACGCCAATCCTGAATCGGGCCTCGACTGATTCAAACATCCCCATCCATTTGGGAGTTCCCGCCATCACGATCGGCGCAGGCGGCAGATCGAATGATTCTCACCGGCTAAGCGAATGGTTTGATCCAACTGGACGCGAGTTGGGCTACAAACGCGCTTTACTACTGGCAGTGGGCATGGCTGGGCTGAAATCGTGACGTAAGAAGAACGCCGCTTGCCGATTTCGCAATCAACAAGCGGCGTTTGAAGGCCAGATACCTGCAATATAACAGGATCAAGTTGGCTCAGATAAGGATTTTCGTGCCATCGAACTTGGTCAACGTCATTTCGACTTTGTCGTTATAAGTCAGCTTGTGCTCCTGCATGATGCCGATAGCGACATCTTCGCCAAGCTTCATCCCGCCCGTAGCATCCGTACGCCAGTGAACTCCTGCTCCGTTGCGACCAAAAGCGACGTTGCGAGCGACCTTGTTCAATTCGCCCAACACAGTCAGTGGCGGTCCTTCATACGGAACCAGCGCCGTGCCATCCGCATTCGGAACCACAGGATTTTTGATCGTATCGGTTTCGTCGAAGAAGGCTTTCAGGATGGTGACGCAAGCGCCCGCGACGGTCGCGTGGCCGGAGCCGTAAGACGAGTGCGTTGGGCTTCCTTCCGGGAAGGCCTGCGGCAGCAAATACGAGCCATATTTGCTGAACGTCAGTTGAACGGCCTTGGAATTCAGCACATCCGAATGAATCGGATAGCTGGCGGCTCCGCTCATGTGATTGTGAACGCGGCCGCCGAACTCTTCCGGACGCAACCGATGATGCACAAACCATTTCTGATACCAAACGGCTTTCAGCGCACGAGTCGCAACTTCAGTCACATAGCTCAGAATGTGCGGGCCGCCGCATTGTGCGAATCCAGCTTGCGCCTTTGAGTTATACAGTGGCAAACCCGGATCAAGCTTTGTGCCTTGCCCCAACAGAATCAGGCAAGCCTGCAAGTACGCTTGATAGAGCGCATCAACGTGAACCCATTCGGCAACGTCACGCAGATTGCGAATGTAGCGCGGTGTCGAATCGTAAACATTACCATTCGGTTCCGCGCCGTTCTGCACAGCCAGCCAGTCACTGTAACTGGTCATATGATCTATGGCTGTGGCGGAAGTCCTCATTCGTTGCGAAAAGAAATTTGCTCCAAAGTAAAAATCCTTGAGCAGGAACTGCGACACCCACGGACCATTCAAATCATCGGGCGTGCTGGAACGAAAGAGAGTTTGTGGTGTGACAGCCCCATTCTGGCGCGGGCCGCGAAAATCCGACAGCCTGGAAATTTCATCGGCTGCCTGAACGGCCAGCGGATGGTTTGCCCAATCGGCAAAGTTGACATCGCGCAATAGCGACATCCAGTAAAGCTCAACCATTTCGCCTGCTTCTTCGGCACTGGCAAAACGCGGCGGCGGCGCCATTGTCACGTGATGGGAATCCGGCCCTTCCAAATCCATTGCCAAGCCAGCTTGCGGGCTAGTCAGTTTGCGTCCAAGTCCAAGCGTGATTTCCTCAAACAAATCCGGGTTCTGGGTTTCGCGCGCGCGGGCAAGCGTCGCATACGCAGCCGGGTCTACTTCTCCCAACTGGTTGTGCGGAAGCGCTTTCGTATAACTTCCAATCTTGTTGGGATAGCGCTGATCGTCCCCATTGGTGGCGTGAAAAACCAGGGGCCGACTCTGCGCCAACTTCGCGGCTTCAATACGGCACTTATAGGATTTCATGTACCGGTTAGCCGCCATATCTGAAGGCTCGACACCAAACGGAAAGACAGGATCATTACAGACTGGCTTTGAGCCACCGGGAGCGGGAAACTGAGCCATAGCCGTTTGGCTGGCTACGCCTGCCGCAATCGCTGCCGCTCCAGCACGTCCCAAAAATTTGCGACGGCTCGAAACCGGTTTCGATGAGGTATTGGCTGTTTCTTCCTGAGTAGATTGTGTATCAACGGGTTCGCTGACAGGTGCCTGCGTAGAAAAAGACGATTGCTTCTTCATGCGGAGATCTCCTTATTTATAGCTTAAAAAACAAATTTAACTTGAAATTATGAGTCGGGGGAAAAGCTTCAAAAGGTCATTCAGGGCAGGCACCGTGGTCGAGTGAGGAAAGCTCTATAGCTCAGTAATTTGTTAAATTATTGGAAGTAAGGTCGTTCTCAACCGATGCGGAGAGTAACCCACCATACAATCGCGGTTCAATACCTTTTTCGAACAAGGTGTGTCATTTTCTGAAAATTAGAATCCCAGTGCCCGCACGAAATGAATTTTTGTTTCCAGTGAAAGTACGGGCCAGAGACGCCGGTTATGTTCATAACGTTGCTTGAGGATCAAGCCAAAATTTGATTCACGACATTGCCGTGAACATCCGTAAGCCGATAGTAGCGGCCTTGGAACTTAAACGTCAGCCGCGTGTGGTCAATGCCCAAACAATGCAGAATCGTCGCATTCAGGTCGTGAACGTGAACCGGATCGCGGACAATGTTGTAGCTGAAATCGTCGGTTTCGCCGACGGTCACTCCGGGTTTAATGCCGCCGCCAGCCATCCAGATCGTGAAGCATCGTGGGTGATGATCGCGTCCGTAATCATCCACGGCCAGTTTGCCTTGCGAATACACCGTGCGGCCAAATTCGCCGCCCCAAATGACCAGCGTGTCATCCAGCATGCCGCGCGCTTTCAAATCCTGAATCAATGCCGCCGATGGTTGATCGGTGTCTTCGGTTTGCTTCTTAATGTTTCGCGGCAAAGTTCCATGCTGGTCCCATCCGCGATGGAATAGTTGAATGAATCGCACGCCGCGTTCCGCCAATCGCCGCGCCAGCACGCAGTTGTAAGCAAAC
>CAZXHW010000376.1:0-7702 GCA_964639915.1 uncultured Heliomicrobium sp. | reverse complement strand
GCCAACCCAGCGCAACAAAGGCGTGACGGGCGCTGTGTTGTATCTCAATAAAGGCGAGGTGCCTGATTACGGCTATGTCCTTAACGGCGGCCATAACCTCCACCATATGTCGCTGACGACCGCTGAATTGACCATCTGGGCCTATCCCAGGAAGTGCTAATCAAGGCTTAAAAAAGGCAACAATGGGCGCGGAAGGCAAGACAGCCTTCCGCGCCCATTGTCATTTAGCATTCGATTTTTTTGGGCAACCTCTTTATGATCCCAGCCGAAATCGCACTAATCCCTTCGTTGTACTGAAAACAAAAACAATCTGCTTTGTGAGCTGAAAAAACATTTGCGTTGGGATCGCGCACATCAACAGTTGATGCGCCGTTCGCTTTCAATTGTCTGGTAAACCGTCATGCCCTGCTCAGGAAAATTCATCCCAACGATCAAATCCGTTTTCGCATTGCTAGCGATCGCCTTCGGCCTGCAAACGCTTTCGCGCCCGGTGGTGCAAGCCAACGGCGGTTTGGTGCAATCGCGAATTGACTTCAACCGCGACATCAAACCGATCCTGTCAGACAAGTGTTTTTCCTGTCACGGCCCGGACGCGGCGAATCTGAAAATCAAACTGCGATTGGATTCCGAAGCCGGGTCGCTGGCTGAACTTCGCCCAGGCAAACACGCCATCGTTCCAAATCATCCCGAACAGAGCGAACTGGTCCGCCGCGTCACCGTCAAAGACGAGGCGTTGCGAATGCCGCCTGTGGATTCAGGCCGCAAACTGACCGAGCGTGAAATCGAATTGCTGACCGAATGGATTCGGCAAGGCGCTCGCTTCGAGCAGCATTGGGCGTTCGTGCCGCCAATTCGTTCTGCACTGCCGAAAGTCAAAAACACTGTCTGGTCCAAAAATGCGATTGACGCTTTCGTGCTTGCTCGGCTGGAACAAGAAGGTTTGCAGCCTTCCCCAGAAGCTGACCGCGCAACGCTGATTCGCCGCCTGACCCTGGACCTGACGGGACTGCCGCCTACGCCCAAAGAAGTTGATGATTTTCTGGCTGATCAATCGGCGAATGCTTATGAAAAGGTCGTTGATCGTTTGCTGGCTTCTTCGCGTTACGGCGAACGAATGGCGTTTCGCTGGCTGGATGCTGCGCGGTATGCCGACACGAACGGCTATCAAATTGACGGCGAACGTTCGATGTGGCGATGGCGTGATTGGGTGATTGACGCTTACAACCGCAATCTGCCTTTTGATCAATTCACGATTCAGCAGCTTGCCGGGGACTTGCTGCCCAAGCCGGAAAACCCGCAAGTCGCGCTGGATCAAATGATTGCAACGGCTTTCAACCGCAATCATCGCGGAAATTCTGAAGACGGCATTGTTCCCGAAGAGTACCGAATTGAATATGTTGTGGATCGGGTGGACACGACCTCGACGGTGTTTCTGGGCCTGACGATGGGCTGCGCGCGTTGCCATAATCACAAGTTCGACCCATTGACACAGCGCGAGTACTACCAGTTTTCGGCATTCTTCAACAGCATTCCCGAAGATGGGCGCGCCAGCAATTACGGAAACTCGCCGCCATGGATTCCAGCGCCGACGGTTGACCAGCAGAAGCAGCACCGACAGCTTGAAGACCAGATTGCCCTGACCGAACGGCAGTTGGATTCGTCACTGAAAAGCGATGCGATTACCGAACGTCGGTGGGAACAGAAACTAAAACCAACGGCCAATGCGCAATGGTTCCCGGCTGACAATTTGCTGCTTCGCCATTCCATGGACGAGGGCAGGGAATTAGAAAATATCAGCGCGCTTGCCAGAATCAACGTCGCCCGTCCGGACGACGAAGAAAGCGAAAAAGCGCCCCAGCAGGAAGTCAAAAAAGAGGAAATCGGGTATCGAAATGGCAAACCGCAATTTGTGGCTTCGCCGCTAGGACAAGCGGCGGCCTTCGACGGAAAACTTTATTTTGATGCTGGCAAGGTTGCTAACTTTGATTACCGCGACCGCAAACGCGATTACAAAGACAACTTCGCCATTTCCACCTGGTTTAATCCTGAAGCTGAAGAGAGCGGCGCAATCGTCACACACCTCAATGACATTGCAGGCGAAACCGATTACGGGTTGCCGAAAAGCAAAGGCTGGGGATTGTTTTTCCACAACGGCAAGCTTCATTTCAACGTGGTCAGCGTTTGGGCTGACGATTCGTTCCGGGTTGAAACGGCTGACAAACTGCCGCTCAATCAATGGCATCATGTCGTGGCAATGTTCGATGGCTCTGAACCGTTCGACAAAATCAAAATTTACGTTAATGGCCAGGAAGCCAAGCTGAACGTCATTCACGGACGGTTATTCCGCACTTTCGGCGATGCAAAACGCACGCTAAAGTTTGGCGCTGGTGGCGGTCCAGCATATCGCTTCAAAGGAAAGCTGGACGAAATTCGTATTTACAAAGCTTTGCCGGAAGCCGACGAAATTGCGGTACTGTCTTGCGCAGACCCGCTGGAAAAAATCGCTGCAATTCCCATGGATAAACGCAGTCGTGCCCAGCAATTAAAAATGCAAGGCGCGTTTCTGAGTTCCGCTGCGCCAAAAGAAGTCAGGAAACTCTGGCTGCAACTTTCAGAGTTGAAGCGGCAAAAGCTGAATCTGGAATCGGAGTTTTCCACTCTGATGGTGATGCAGGAAACCGCTGAACCTCGCCCGGCTTACGTATTGCGGAGAGGCGCTTACGATCAGGCGATGGAAAAAGCCGAGCGCCTTGTACCGGCGATATTGCCACCAATGTCAGCGGAGCTTCCCAACAATCGCCTTGGTTTTGCTCGCTGGCTGGTCAGCAAAGAAAACCCGTTAACGGCTCGCGTGCAAGTGAACCGTTTTTGGCAAATGCTGTTCGGCACCGGCTTGGTCAAAACCGCTGAGGACTTCGGCTCGCAAGGGGAATTGCCCAGTCATCCGGAACTGCTGGATTGGCTGGCTGTGGAATTCAAGGATGGAGTGAATGCTTGGAATGTGAAAGCATTGATGAAGCTGATGGTCATGAGTGCAACGTATCGCCAATCGTCGAAAGCATCGCCTGAATCATTGCAGCTTGATCCGTCGAACCGTTTGCTGGCGCGCGGGCCACGGCTCAGGTTGTCGGCTGAAATGATTCGTGATCAGGCGCTGGCGGCTTCAGGATTGCTGGTTGAGCATTTGGGCGGGCCTTCCGTCAAACCCTATCAGCCAAACGGATTGTGGAAGGACATGACCTTTTCAAACATGACCTTTTACGATCAAGCCAAAGGCGAAGGGCTTTGGCGGCGCAGTCTTTATTCTTATTGGAAGCGCACAATTTTGAATCCGGCAATGCTGACGTTTGATGCTTCGGCGCGGGAACTTTGCGCAGTTCGCGAACAGCGAACGAACACCCCGCTGCAAGCTTTGAATTTGATGAACGACGTGACATACGTTGAAGCTGCAAGAATGATGGCCGAGCGCGTCATGTTGTCGAGTCTAACTCCTAGGGAACGATTGGCACTACTGTTCCGGTTGGTGCTTGCGCGCACGCCTTTAGAGGCTGAACAGAATCTTTTGCTGAAAAGCTTCACTTTGCAATTGGAATCGTTTCGCACTAAACCAGAGGAAGTTAAACGCTTGTTGTCCGTCGGTGAGCGCCGCAATAATTCCAAGCTGGAAACTTCGGAATTGGCGGCCTATGCAACGATAGCGAGCCTGATTCTGAACTTGGACGAAGCCATCACCAAGCAATAAGGAGAAAAATGTCCGATTCGCAAATCATTCGTTGCTCAAATTGTGGGGCGGCTAATCGCGTGTTGTTGGAAAAACTGTCTTCCGGCGAATTGCCTGTATGCGGTAAATGCCACGCTACGCTGGTAGCCGGTGCTGCTCCGATGAAAATTACGGACGCCAGTTTTGCGCGCGAAGTTGAGCAATCGTCTTTGCCAGTGTTTCTGGATTTCTGGGCAGGATGGTGTGGGCCCTGTCTGATGATTGGGCCATTCATTGAAGAACTGGCAAACGATCTGGCTGGCCGCATTCGAGTCGCCAAGTTGAATATTGACGAAAATCCAATGACTGCCCAACGCTTCAACGTGCGTAGCATTCCGACGATGATTCTCTTCAAAGATGGCCGCGAAATTGATCGCATTGCTGGCGCTGTCCCGAAAGAAATGATGCTTCGTCGTTTGCAAATGAATGGGCTGATCTAAACGATATGAAAACGAAACTTGCTTTGTTGGCGATCTGCTTGATTCCCGTGTTGGCTACTGCTTGGCCGCTTGCCACCGCTCCGCCTCCAAAACCTTACGGCGCAATTCCTAGCGAACGGCAGCTTCGCTGGCACGAATTGGAAATCTACGGATTCGTCCACTTTACGACGAACACTTTCACCGACAAAGAGTGGGGGTACGGAGATGAAGACCCAAAGATTTTCAACCCAACTGATTTCAGCGCTGATCAGATCGTAACGACGCTCAAGGCTGGCGGGTTGAAAGGCGTTATCCTGACCGCAAAACATCACGACGGATTTTGTTTGTGGCCGACCAAGACTACTGAGCACAATGTCTCAAAAAGCCCTTGGCGTGGCGGCAAAGGTGACGTGGTTAAAGAATTCGCCGATGCTTGCAGACGGCACGGCATAAAGTTTGGCGTTTACCTGTCGCCTTGGGATCGCAACAATCCAAATTATGGCCTGCCAGAATACGTCGAAATTTATCGCCAGCAATTGCGCGAGTTGATGACCAATTACGGCGAGTTGTTTGAGGTTTGGCATGACGGAGCAAACGGCGGCGATGGTTTTTATGGCGGAGCGCGTGAACGGCGCAAGATTGATAAAACCAATTATTACGACTGGCCTGGGACATGGAATCTGGTCCGCCAGCTTCAACCGAACGCGGTTGTCTTTAGTGATGCTGGGCCTGACATTCGCTGGGTAGGAAATGAAAAGGGAATTGCAGGCGATCCCTGCTGGACGACGATCAACGGCGAAAAGATTTACCCTGGTCAGGAAGGTATCGAAAAACAATTAAACAGCGGCGACCGTGGCGGCTCTGTTTGGCGTCCGGCGGAATGTGATGTTTCAATTCGTCCCGGTTGGTTTTGGCACGAAAATCAGAACGACAAGGTAAAACAGCTTCAGCAATTGAAAGACTTGTACTTTGCTTCGGTCGGTCGCGGGGCTTCGTTTTTACTGAACGTGCCGCCGGATCGCCGTGGACGCATTCACGAAAATGACGCGAAATCATTGCAGCAATTTGGTGACTGGCTGCGGCAAACCTATGCTGTCAATCTGGCCAAAGGCGCGAAAGCCAAAGCCAGCAACGTTCGCGGCAATGACAAACAGTTTGGGGCTGAAAAAGTGCTGGACACAGATCGTTCCAGTTATTGGGGAACTGATGATCAGGTGACAACGGCTGAGCTTGAGCTGGAGCTGAGTGCCGAGAAAACATTTAATGTTGTTCGAGTGCGAGAAAACATCAGATTAGGTCATCGCGTTGATGAATTTGCCGTTGATGTCTGGATTGAGGGGCATTGGTTGGAATTCGGCAAAGCTGTTGGAATCGGCGCGCAACGATTGCTGCGTGGGCAGAACGTGACTACCCGCAAAGTTCGATTACGCATCCTCAAGGCATCCGCGAGTCTGAGCATCAGCGAAGTCAGCCTGTTTCTTCAGAAATGACAAGCTGGCAGAAAGCTGTGGGCTATTCCTCGTTGCCATAAATTTTCGCTTGATCGAACAAGGGACTTGTGAGTAGAATGCGTCCGGCTTCTCGCTCCTTATCGTTGACCGCACCGATTTTATGAGATGTTATCGGCAACTCGCTCGGTCTTATTTGGCATCAACGATTCGACCCCCCAATACATTTACCAATGTTGATGAGCTTGTCGGGGGAGAAGTTCTGCAGAGTAAGAATTCAATCTTTACTTCTTTCTGTAGAGCTTGTCCTTGAGTCGGTAGTACACGGGAAAAAGTGGTATCGGTGGAGAAGCTGTTATAAAGACAACCATTACTTCACGAGCCCACGGTTGTTCCCAACTGATTCAACTTCGCACTTCCCCTTGAGTTTGACTCTACGCATACGCAACCCAAGCGTTTCAACCCATAACCGGATAAGACAGGAGAAAATATGATTAAAGAGTTTATCAAGGATGAACAAGGTCAGGATATCGTCGAATACTCATTGCTTTTGGTTCTGATTGGTGCCGCAGCGGTCTTCGTTTTGACGACCATGGGCCAAAGCATCAGCCAAATTTTTAGCAAAATTAACACCAAGCTCTCATCTGCGAACGCTAGTATCTCGTAGAGGGGGCAAGGCGCATAAAGCTGACTGTGATCGCCACATCGCTCTCTGCGGAAATATTTTAAGGGACAGTAATTAAACAAATCGCTGAGCGAATTAAAGTAGTCGGAATCGAGCTTGGCTAAAAAAAGTCCCGACCCCAATCGCATCTCACCGAGTGGCAGGCCATCAGAACTAAAGTCAGGTTGTTCAGGTCATAAGATGTATATTGGCCGTGGCGGCTTCGCTTTAAGCCTATTTCGCTAATTAGCGTGAAACGCCCCTGCGTCACGCTGCTTGGAAATTCCACATAGTTTAGTCGGCTACTTCACTTTTTGGCGCAGCACTGTCTAAGTTTTAGCGTCGGAAGTGTAATCGCTGAGCGGTTGAGAGGGCATCGCTTGAAGTACGGTGCCAGCTAGCCCTCTCATTTACCGCTTAGAGAGTGACTGCCATCCAATTCACAGTGCATTTAATTTCACTGGCAATTAAGCTGATTAAGATTAAACAGGCTTAGTTATGACCTGGTTTGAAATGGTTTCTGCCATTAGCTTGACTGTCATTGTCATTGCTGTCGCGCTCTTTGATTTACGGGAACGACGTATACCGAATCTGATTGTCATGCCAGCATCGCTATTTGGGCTGATCATTCATATATTGGAATCAGGTTGGGGGGGCCTTTTGTTTGGACTAAAAGGCTTGGGAGCTGGGTTTGTCATTTTGCTCATCCCCTATCTTGTGAAAGGAATGAAGGCTGGTGATGTCAAGTTTCTGATGGCAATAGGTTCATTTGTGGGTGCTGCAACAGTAGTTCGAGTCTTGTTGATAACATTGCTGTGCTATCCAGTTTTGGCAGCGATCGTTGTTATTCGAGAGAAGAAACTCGTAGTAACTTGGCATCGGTTTCGGCGCATTCTGTACAGTTTTTTTGGTTTTTTTGTGCCGAGTTTTCGGCTTTCTGCAATGCGCCTTGAACACTCCGATGACACGAGTATTGCCTCGGCAACAACACCGTTTGGTGTGGCCATTGCAATCGGAACATTGATTGCAATTTACACTGGATTTCTGAAATCCATTCTTTGACTCTGTGGACAGCAAATCCCACGTCGAATGGGAATGCGTAGCTCGTATCACAAAATTTCGCACGCAGACTTTTCCCTCAGTCCTTTGACAAAGTCATCTTGCATTGTTTTATCATCCGTCCCTCCTCACCCCAGATAACTTCTAAACAATGTATTTATAGATGCTTTCGCCGGATCAGCAGTGTTTCGTCACGAGGTTAGCAATGAAACATTTTCAAAAACTTCCTTTTCAAATTCGCCGCAGAGAGCAAAGGAAAGAGCATGGGCAAGCCTTAATTGAGTTTGCTCTGATGATACTTATTCTTTTTGTTATGCTGATTGGTGTTTCCGTCATGGCCCAAGGGTTCAAT
>CAZXHW010000375.1:0-7732 GCA_964639915.1 uncultured Heliomicrobium sp. | reverse complement strand
GAGGGCAGAAGACTTGATACAGGCATTCGTCTTCTACTCAGTAAGAACAGACCGCAGATTGTGCTTAGATTTAGACGTATTTTGTCACTGCAGCATGTTGCAGCAGTGCATTTATAAATTGATGGAAGTATATAGCGGTCAAATTGAAGTCAACCTCTGTGCCAAAGGCTAAAAGAGCTTACTCAGTAGAAATGCTTCACTTAATTGCTAGGCAATTAAGAATGGCTCTCCATTTTTCTGAATTTATTGGGAATTTCGGAATCTGCAGGAAATGATCACCGGAGTTCATTGAAAATCTCAGCGCTTGCGCAACACGTTATTGCCAAGATTTTCAAAATTTCCCGGTGAGCCTGGAAAAGATGGAATGCAGTTGTTTCTATCAGGCGCGTAGGCAGGCAATGGCAGAGAAAATGTCTATTTCTGTGACACTGGCTGTAATTCCTAGTCACGTGTGACACCTACACCTAACAAGGACTCAGTTTCACAGTTGGCGTGAGCGATAAAAAGGAAGGCGCTCTGCGATCAATCGGATGGTTCGGGCAAATGGATAAAAAACCGTCATGGAGGGAGACAAAGGCCAGAACTCCCAATCAATGATTGTCGGTTTGAAGATCAGTCGTAAAAGGTGACGAATCTGGTCTGATGGACGATGCTGTAGTTTCAGAAAATAGGTATGCAAATTGAATTTGCTCATTGAACTGCCAAGCGGCTGAACAAGAGTTTGGGCAATGCAGCTTGCAAGCGCCTGCGAACCGGTATCTTCAAAAACCAACTGCTCAATCGCCGGTGGCAACCGAGCGCTCATTAAACACTGCGCAAGCAATAAACTGTGCAACAATACGCGCTCACACTTCAGTGCGCGTGCTTTCGCCATCGCCAAATCCCAATCCAGTTGTGGGTTTAGATTGACCAGCCCCGCCACGTCAGCAATCCACCCCAGACGCTCCCAACAGTGGCGCGATCCATGGGCACACAAATAGAGCAGTAAATCTTCCAGCCCAAGCGTCGCAATTTGTTTGCCAGCCGGAAAAACCATCATTTGCTTTTTGCTGATGAGTCCGATGTCCATATCAAACGGCAAAATAGCTGAGGACAGATGCCATTGCAGATCAATCAATGTGCCGTTGCGAGCACTGGTAAAGTAAAACTCCCGCTCAATGCCGGTAAACACAGAATCGCTCAACAATGACAAATCCATACGAGATTGATAGCCAGCGGATGTCAGCAATTCCCCAGCTTTTACCAGGTCATGTTCATCCACCAGGATGTCCAGATCAGTAAACTCTCTCCAAGCCAGATCGCCGTATGCCAGCATTGCCAGTGTTGGTCCTTTGAAAGGAATCGCCGATATTCCCTGCGCCTTGAACATTTCCATGATTCGCCACAATTCTCCGGTCAACATGAGATTGTGTTTGAGATTACTCTGAAAAGAGCGATGGAGCGATTCGCGAATATCAGAAGGCACAGCATTTGAGCTGAACTGCTGAAGAAACCGCCACAATTGAGGCACAACTCCGTGATAAGCGGCTTCGTCAGCCACAACTGTCCAATCAATTGATTCGCTTGGAACGGCTAAACGATTGCCGTTGATTGCCGAGCGCACGGCACAAATGAGGAAAGCTCGTTCTGGCGACAAGTTTTCTATCGGCAGGCTGTTCATTGGTTAAGGCCTTTAACCTGTGTCATCCAGGATTCAGCATATTGGCCTCCACGCGCAAGCAATCCTGCATGCGTTCCCGATTCGATGATTTTCCCATCATGCATGACGTGAATGCTGTCGGCCTGCATGGCAGTTGTGAAACGATGCGTAATGAGGATTACTGTGCGGCCCTTCATCACCCCGCGAAACCGCCGCAGCCAATCCGCTTCTGCCCAGGAATCCATCGAACTGGTCGGTTCATCCAGCAAGACAATGGGAGCCAATCGCGCAAACGCGCGCGCCAGCGCCATACGCTGCCATTCGCCGCCGCTGAGTTCTGCGCCTTGCGAAAACCATTTGCCCAACATCGTGTCGTACCCATGCGGCAAACGATTGATCACTTCTGCCGCGCCTGCCTCTTCAGCAGCAGCGCGAATTTCCGCTTCGCCCAACCCAACATTCAGCGCGCCCAATTCAATATTTTCGGCAACGGTTGCGTTGTAATGAATTGGTTGTTGAAAGAGTACTGTGATTGAATGGCGCAAGGTTGCCAGCTCCATCTGCCGCAAATTCACTCCGTCAACCTTAATGCTGCCTGCATCCGGGTCATACAACCGGCAAAGCAATTTGATCAACGTAGTCTTCCCCGCTCCATTCAATCCAACAATCGCGGTGATTTGCCCGGCGGGAATGGTCAGACTGAAGCTATCCAGTGCGACGCGCTCGCTGCCGGGATATCGAAATGTCACTTGATCGAATTCGATTCCTTGCCTTACTTCAACCGGCCCAGGCAATGAGTTTTCAGGGTCAACAATCATTGGCTGCAAATCCAGAAACTCGAACAGGTCGCCCAGAAAAAGCGCGTTCGAATAACACCCGCTGAAATTGCCAACCAATGAGCGCAACAGTTGCTGCCCTTGATTGAAGGCCTGATAAAACAACGCCAGCGTTCCCAAGGTAACCGCGCCTTGCAAAGCTTGCCAGCCCATCCATCCCAGTGTTGCTCCGGTAATTGCTAACGCCGCCAATCCCGCAACAAATTCCAGCACAATTTCGCGTTTGACCAACTGCAACTGTCCATCGCGCAACGTCCGGCGCAACTGGCTGTACGCGGTTCGAAAATGTTCGCTTAACCCGAACAGCCTGACTTCCGCTGCCGTTTCGGTTGCCGTCAACACCCAATCGTAATACCAGGTTCTGCGCTCCGTTTCTGTTACGGATCGCTGCCAATTGTATCGGCGCATAGTGTTGACCATCACCGCTGCCGCCAGCGGTACGGTCGCGGCCAGCAACGACAATGGCAACCACCAACCATAAGGCAACAATACGGCCAACAATGCCAACAGCGTGACCGCGCCTTGTAACAATCCGCCCAGGTTTTCCAGCAGTTCAATCGGACGATAACTTGCGTCCGACCGGGCACGATGCAAATGATCGTGATATTCGGGCATTTCGTAAAACGCGAAATCCACCTCGGCGGATTTGCGTTGAATCAAATCGCTGATGTGGTCTTTCAGCAATTCCGATTGCGCCGTACGGACGTAATTTCCGATGCGATGAAGCAATTCAGCCAACAACATGGCCGCCCCTACCAGTGCCGCGTAAAGCAGCAATGGGCGCAAGCGCGCCCCCCCACCCGGCACGCGCGAAGCTTCGACGAAGCTGTCCACCAGGGCTTTCGTACACCAGACCAGAATTGCCGGCAGAATGCCCTGGCCGATCAACAACGCCACCCAGGCCGTAGTCCATCCTCCGTTGGATTGCCACACCAACGTCAGCGTCCGCGGCAGATACGGCAAAACACCAAATAGTTTTTTGAAAAGAATGCTGAGGCGAGAGCGGTTGTTATTCACAGAATTTTTCGGCCAGCAACGCAATATGGCTTAGGGCTTCGCGCTGGTGTTTGAACCGCGTGGGATATGCCGCCGCTAATAGCTTGGCAATCTCTCCCTGTGCCAATCCTTCGTGGATGCGATGAAAAACGAATTGCGCGATCTGGCCGTCTTCATTCAAGCGTGGCGTGTACGTAGAGGCGTGTTTTTGCAGATGTTGAGGAGAAAGTGAGAGCCCGAAAAACGTTGATTGCTGGTAACTGGCCTTCAATTTCTGATGGGTTCCCGCCCCTTGAACTGTCGTATTCCAGCTCCAAATGTAATCATCGCCAACAAGATTGGCTTTCAATTCAATCTTTACCAAATCCCCTGCCACTAAGTTGACAGGTTCCAACCAGGGGAAAAACGCGCTGCCATATACTTTTGCGCCTCCTCCGGGCGCATTGCTGAATCCGATGCCATCGGTCAGGGTTGTGTCAAACCAAACGCAAAAACCATGTGCGACTGCATCGGATTCAACCTGCCAATTCATTTCCCCGCTAACGCTTGCAGCGGTAATGGTCTGGTAATTCAAGCGGCACCATTCCTGCGGCTGGCCAATGAGCTGTTCGGGTGAAGGCCTGCCAGAACCCCAGTTGTTCAGATTGATTTTTCGCGCAGCGCTCAGTTCCATGCCATCAGGATACTGGTCGAAAGCATTGACGTAAGAATTGTAAAGTTCGCCAGAGGAAACTATCGCTACACGCAAAATGTCAGTTTGTGGGATTAACGCACCGCCCGGTGCCAGCAATCTTTCCCGTGCGTCAATAATTGTTGGAATGTGATGGTCATAAAGCGGCAATACTCCGCGCAGGTCGGAGACGATGACATCTGCTTTTTCAGGCAGCGTAACCTGTGTAGATAGGCCCTGAATAAATTCAACCCGTTCCGATAAACCGCTGTCGGCGGCAATTTGACGCCCCGTCTGAATCGCATCATTCGGTTCAATGGCGTAAACCTTTCGCGCGCCAAACCGAATCGCCCAAAAAGCAAAAATGCCGGTTCCCGCTCCAAGATCGAGCACAACGGAGCCCGGTGCCACCTGCTGGCGCAACGCTTTCAAATAAGCTTCCATCCGCACATTGTCGGTGATCATGGAAAGGTAGTCTCTGATAGAGTAATCACCCATTTTCGTTCTGGCTCAGGTGGTTAAGAATGCATGTTCGAACGGACGGCAGCAACGAAAAATCATGCGGAAAGCTGATGGCAAAAACTGGCGTTGTTGTGATCAACCTGGCTGTCACGTTGAATTGGTTTGTTAATGCAGAATGGTCTTTAACATCTAGCCGAAAAATGCTGTTAAAGCATTCCCTGAAGGCCAAGCGCGGCGAAACCGCGGTAATCGAGATCGTTGCAGTCGCTTCATCTGGTTGAGGGCGCAGCAAATAAATTCTGCGCAATGGAACTTGTTCCGAAACGAATGAAACACCTGCCTGCCTTGCAGTAATTCTCTGTTTTGTACTGTAGTGAGCGACTACGTTAGACTTGGGTCGTTCGGCAAAAAGTTCTGGCAGCGACTCTGGCCATAACCGCAAACTTGGGTAGCTGGGAACGCCCCAAAAACTTCCTGCCTCTTCAACCACCAACAAACCATCATCGGTCAGCAACTTGAATCCTGCGGTGCCAAAACAGGATGTCAGGGTTGATTTTCCTGAGCCGGTTTCGCCAATAAAGACCACCGCATTCGAATCAACCACAACAGAAGCCGCGTGTAACAGCAACTGATTGCCGCCGGAAAGCAAGCAAGGAAAAACCTGATCGAGAAAAAGGTGGATTGTTGTTTCTTGTGGAATGCCAGGACTCGGGACGCAGTGGATTTCATTTACATCATTCTGAACACGAAAATCTGCGAATCACGGAAACCGGATCAATGTGCCCCCCAGATATTTGGCAAGGAGTGCCCAGGGGGTTCCGTCCTCCAAAGTCCATTGATAAAACCAGTCAGACGGTTCAAACGATGGGTAGGAAGATGGCTGTAAATAAAAACAGTAATCAGCATCAAGCGACGCGATTACAGGCAAATCCGGCAGCCTGATGTTGCTGGCAATCGTGGCTCCAAAAGCTCGATAAATGGCCATGAATAGTCAATGTGTTCTATTGTCGGCTGGCAAAATTCCATCTCCGGCAAGTAAAATCCGCGTGCTCACATCATCATTCCACCCATTCCGCCAGACATACCAATCATATCAGGAATTGAGGAAGCCATCGCGCCTTGCGTTACTGTGGCAATATTCCCGTATTCAACAAGCTGCGGAGGGTAATATGGGCTTTTCTTCTGCTCTAACACAGTTTCATTTGTAGATGAGTGTTCTTCATTCGTGCTCATGGTTATTTCTCCAATGTTGACCGATTGTCCGGGGAATAATTGGCCAAGTTTTGTTGACTGATTGACGGCATCAGTTGAGAGTAAATTTGTTTGCTATCTGCATCAGCCGGCCGCTTTTTGCATAGCGAGGCTTGCGGGACGGGTTGCTCTGTTCCGTCACCTGACTTTGGGACGTTGGCACATTCCGACCACCACAATTCAATTCCATGAATGGCCCAAAGAGTCCAAATATGAATCCAGAACTCGTTTGCACCTTGGGTTAAAATTCGATTCAACTGACTACGCATCTGCTGCACTTCGGACGCAACTAACCACCCTTGCCTGATTCCAAGCTGCCCTATGTCAGCCCCACTTTGCAGCGTTGCGCGGTAACAATCAAAAAAGATGTTGGAAAATTCCGCTTTATCAGTTCTCTGTTCAACGTTTGTCGGTAACAAGCCGCGCATTGCCTGGCGCAACACAAATTTATTCAATCCATTACGTTGGCGCTGGGTGTCCGGCAAGGCGAAACCGAATTCCACAACACGACGATCCTCCAGCGGGTGACGGCTCTCAATCCCGGCGGCGGCAGCATCCCGCTCTCCGATTTCAAATAGGTGCTGACTGCCCGGAAACCTGAGGCTGCTGTAGAGCAATGATTGTGCATAGTCAATAAACTGAGGCCAATCTTCGATGGCCTGCGTCCGCGCGAGAAATTGGATTCGTCGGGCAAATTCCGGCGCAATATGAGAAGGAACCCTAACGCATTTCGCGCGCAGTTGACGCCAAGCCTGTAAGAATGATCTGGGCAAATGAGACCGCAGTTTGACACGCATTGTCCCCACCAACCATCGAAACAGCGTCCCTGCGTCGTCCTGGTTGCGCAACGCCTGCAAAATAGAAACCAGCTTGAACTGTTTGAAAGCCTCAATCACCGGCTCGTTAATCCCTTGAAACCATTCGTCACCGCCTTCGCCTGTCAACTGAACGCGATAGCCTTCCTGTCGCATCAATTCCTGATAGACATTTCCCGCCGTCGAATTGGGGTAACCAGGAAAATCGAGAACGCGCAGTACTCGATCAACATACAAATCCGGTGGCGTGACGCTTGGCACCAATGTGTGCGCGTCCAAGTTCCAATGCTCAATCACTGAATGGATAAACTTGCTTTCGTCGCAAGCCTGCCCCGGAAAAACCCAAGAGAAAGTTTTGAAGCCGGAAACACTGGCTTTGCCGTTCTGGATTAAATGCTGCGCCATCGAAACGACAGAGGAAGAATCCAACCCGCCGCTCAAATCAGCGGCGACCGGGCCGTGGCTTCGCAACCGGCAGCGCACAGCTTCGGCAATCAATTCGCGACAATGATCGGCATAGTCTTCATCGCGCCGATACCGAATCTGTCGCGATGGATCAATTCGCCAATATCGTTCTTTGCGGACACTGTGTGCGCTGACGATCAGAAAGTGTGCGGGTGGCAGGCGAAGAATCCCCTGCCACAAAGTTTCTTCCACACTCCAAACATTGCCGCATAACAGTTCTCCTACCATCCCTTCGTTGGGATGTTGCGGAACTGATTTGTGTTCAAAGAGCTGATGAAGTTCCGAGGCAAAAACAAAGGTTTGATCATTCAGGAAATAATTGAATGGTCGAATGCCGAAAAAATCGCGCGCGCAATACAGGCGCTGTTGCCGTCCATCCCAGATTGCCAGCGCGAAATCACCGAGAATCTTCAAAGCGCATTTTTCATCCCAGCATTGATACGCTCGAAGCACAATTTCAGCGTCAGTATCTGAGCGCAACCAGAAACCTTCTGCTTCCAATTCGCGCTGCAAGTCTTCCCGATTATCAACGCGCCCATCAAACGTCAGACAAAGCTGGCCGGTTTCGTCCGTCAGCGGTTGGCGTTCGTTCAGGGAT
>CAZXHW010000374.1:0-7782 GCA_964639915.1 uncultured Heliomicrobium sp. | reverse complement strand
TCTTGAGTGACGGTGACAACCAACGAATTAAAGTAATCGTCAGCGGCTTTTCGATTCACCTCTTCAACGCCACTGATGATGCAGAGAATGTAAACGCGCGAACCGACCAAAAACAGGCGACCGAATCCCCCCACTTTATCGGATATAATCTTGAATTCTCGGCCCGGATGGCCGTTGTAGGTCACTTGCCGTTCACTGACAATTTTTCCGCCAATGCCTTTCACCAAACCGTCACGCAATTTTTCGATGAAAGCCCTGGCGTTGTAATCGCTTTCGGGAACCGCCAGCAATTGTTGAAACGCCACCAAATACACCAGCCCGTTTTCACCAATCGCCAGCCAGTTGTGCATATCTAACCGCGGATCGTTCGGATTCACTTTTACGGTTTCTTTCTTTGGTTCACGCGGCATCCGAACGGTAAACCCATATTCCGGCTGGCGAAATTCTCGCCACGACAGCGGTTCGCTGAGTAACCCTAACAGGTCAGCTTCCTTTTCGGCTCCAATTCCGGAAACCGGCGCGACAGCGACCGTGATGGAATCCGGCGATTTAATGAAATTGAAAGAATCAAAGAACCGTTTCACGTCAACCGGGTTTGGCGATTTCAGCGACGTGTTGTCAATCAGCGCAATCAACATATACATACGGTTTTTGACAACAAACGCGCGCATCGTCATCACGCCCGTCATAATTTGCGCTCTGACTTCAAGGCCCGGATATTTGCCGAAGGCAAAATCTTTCTGATCCACCTTCTCCAATTTCATTTTGGAAATCATCGCGCCAACTCCAGCTTCAACGACGCCCTTGGCTGCTTCTTCCGTATCAAATGACATCGGATATTCCGCAACCATCACAGTGAAGTAATTCGGTATTGCCTGTGAAGCGAAGCTGCGAATTGGAATTCGGCCAATTTCAGATTCGACTGTTTCAGTGCTTTCCAGCGGTTTCGCGGGCACCATTACTTTGAAGTTCTCTTTTTCCGAGGTGAATTCCTGCCACGTGGCTTTTGCAGGAGGCTGAGCGCTAATGGAAACGGCAAATGCGATCAGCGGCAAAATCATTGAAAACGCTCTTTTCATAATCTCTCCAAAAAAATCAGGTGAGGATTCCGGGAAAGCCTCACCTCGGTTGAACCTGCTTACCGCTTTGCAATCTGTCGTTTAACGGGCTTGGCATTGTTGTCAGCTTTTACAGCCAACAACTCTTTTACCGTGTCTCGAAGATTTGCTTCCTGGCCCGTTCCCAGAAAGTGAGCGACGATTTTGCCATCACGATCAATCACAAAAGTCTGTGGAATAGCCTGAATTCCATACTGTTTGGAAACCGAGCTTTCAGCATCAATCAGCGTCGGGAACGTGTAGCCATGTTTTTGAACAAACCGCCTGGCGTCCGCGACTTCCTCGTCGTTCATGCCCAGGACAACCACGCCACGGTCTTTGAACTCTTTGTGCAGCTTTTCAACGTGCGGCATCGTTTCCCTGCACGGTCCACACCACGAAGCCCAGAAATCAATCACGACAATTTTGCCGCGCAGCTTGTCCATATTGAATTGCTTGCCATTCAGGTCGGCCAACAAAAAGCTGACGGCGTCAGTGCCGACCAGACTTTCAGTTTCTGCCCCTTCTTCTTCCGCCTCAGCTTGTTTGGAATCGAACTTTTCAACTTCTGTCGCGTCCGCAGGGGGCGTGAATGCGAAAAGCGAATCCGGCAAAGTTTCGTTGAATTTAGCCACGCTCAAGGTCGTGCTCATTGTGAAGTTGGCATTGTCGGTAAATGCCTTGAACATCTGAGCAAACACTCCGCCGCCATCAAGCTTATGCTGTAAAACTACTTGCCGATCTTTATCCACCCAAAATGTCATTGGCAAAACCAAGCCTTTTTCTTGCTTGGCGGCTTCTGCGGCATTGTCAGCTTTTGATTTTGTTGCGGCTTCACCTTTGTCGGAATAGATGGCTTCGATGACATAACAAGTGATGCGCTGGCCACCGAGTTCGACAATTTCTTCGCGGAGGATCTTGGCGCTCGTCAACCCGTCCGTTAAATCATCAGAAATCATATCGGCAAACATCGAATCGCTTTTGAATTGGTCGAGCAAAGCGGTTCCTGCTTCGGGCAATGAAGCTTTGTCGAAAGGCTTTTTGGTGAATTGTTTTTCCGTAGGCAGGTAAATCCATTCCGTTTTGCCATCTGAAACAATGGTCTTTTTGCCTTCAAACAGATTTTTTACCTGAACTCGTTTTTGGCCCGCTTTGCCGTAAGCAATGACAAACGGCAGATCAAATCGCATGTAAACGTCGTCACCCTTCACCTCCAGAACGGTTTTGCCTTCCAGTTGAAAGTTCTTCAGATTTTTATGGGCTTCGTTGACCTTTTTCAGCAACTCTTTGGCATCAGGTTGTGGCTGGGACGCTGTATTTTGAGCTTGTGCGACGGCACCAACTGCCATCAGCAATAAAATCGCAAATGAAGAGACGATAGATTTGAACTTGGACATTTTTGATTGGCTCCTGTTAGCGCAAATTTTACGCGCGGGGTTCAATGGGCATACTGAATCGTGACTGAGCGTTAGTGGCTGAGGACGCTTGAATAACTTTTTTCGGCAAACCTTGCTTCTTGCCCCAGTCTCATAGAAACGCCTTTTCGTGGAACAGGCGGCTCTGATGCCGATAACTGCGGCTGAGTTTGATTGATTTGTTGATGTTTTTTGCTTTCCACGCCGGATCAAGGCAGTCGGTCAAAAAACATTTCACGGCTCAATCTTTCATGGCTTCGGGAGTGGGAAACCCATGCTGAGCGCGTCCAATTGGGCCTTCGTGTTTGGCTGAAACTTTGTAAAGCTCGTAACGCCCGTCCCCAGCCGCTGCCGCGCAGCGCATTCTGAGCGTTTGCATTTCTTCCGGGCTCATCGGCTGGAAGTTGCGCGCGACCCTCAGGTTTTGCTGCAAGATTTCCGAAGAATCAATTCCGCTGATGATGGAAGCCACAGGCAGGCTCATCGCGTAACGCAATGCTTCTTCAGCAGTTACGACTCCAGCTTTGACCATATCGCCCACGCCTCCCATGCTTTTCATGCCAATGGCAGCAATTCCCTGTCGTTCCAGTTCCGGCAACACTTTCTGTTCGAAGCTGAGAAACGTTCCGTCCAAAACATTCAGTGGCAATTGGCACGTGTCGAACGGATATTCATACGCCAGCATCTTCAAATGAATCTCTGCGCTTTTGTGGCCGGTGAAGCCGACAAAGCGGACTTTGCCTTCTTGCTGCGCTTGGGCCAACGCTTCGACCGCACCGCCCGGAGCGAAATGCCATTCGGGATCGTTTTCGTAAACGACTTCGTGAACCTGCCACAGATCCAGGTATTCGGTTTTTAGCCGACGCAGCGAATCTTCGAGTTGCCGCATCGCTTCGTGGCGATCGCGTCCGTGCGTGCAAACTTTGGACATCAGAAACACATCTTGCCGCCGGTCGGCGATGGCTTTGCCCATCAACTCTTCGCTGCGCCCATCGTGATATTCCCAGGCGTTGTCCATGAAGGTGATGCCCGCATCAATCGTTTCCTGAACCAGCCGAACGGCTTCTTCGTCATCTTTGACCAAACCCAGGTGATAACCGCCAAATCCAATCGCAGTCACATCAACACCCGTTCGCCCCAAAGCGCGTAGCGGAATTCCAGCAGAATTTTGTTTGCTCACTTGATTCTTCCTTTTTTGAAATTGCTTGATTGAGCAGGACACTTTTCTTCCACGAAATCACACGAAGATTCACGAAGAAAACCTAGACCAAGTCAGCTTCGTGTTTCTTCGTGTCACTTCGTGGATAGGTCCTTTGCTTTGTCAGAATATCACTACCATCGCGCCTGACGGAATCTGATCGAAAACTTTGCTGATGTCGTAAATGTGCATCACCACGCAGCCCCAAGACAGATGGCGCGGCCCGCTGTTGTCCCATTCCTGCGCCCAGCCGTGAAAGCCTATGCCGCCGCCAAGCCGCGTTGCTTCCAAAGTCGGTTTGCGCTGGTTCCAATTGGCCGCGATTGCGCGTTCCTGCTCGGCGGAAATCACCCCTTCGGCGCGTCCACGTTTGGCGTCGTAGCGATTGGGATAATTCACCTTGATCCAATGACCGCCGTAATACGAGCCGTAAGCACCATCGATCTTCCCTCGGTGCTTGTTCAGCACAAAGTACATTCCCTTCGGAGTCTTGTTGTCTCCCTGAACGCGCTTTTGGCCTTTGCCCTGGCCCAGGCTGATGTCGTATTCTCCTTTCAGTTTGCCGGATTGATAAAGCCGCATCTTGTACCGTTCCTGATCCACCAGAACCAGCGTCGTTTCCTGCTGAGGCACAAACAAGTTGCGATGCGCGACGATGAAGCCGGAAGGTTCAGCATAATGTTCGCGCACCCATTTCAAATCTTTGCCATTCGAAGAAGGCCAGAACGTCGGCGCAAGCGATTCATCCCAGCGCAATTCCAGATGCAGATGCGCGCCAAAGGTTTTGTCCGGGTCTTGGCCGATAGTGCCAATCTGTTGCCGTCGCTTGACCACTGCGCCCGCTTTCACCCACAAGGTTTGTAGATGCGCGTACAAAGATCGAATCCGCCGCTGCTGATGGTTTTCGTAAAAGACGTGTTCGATGACAACAACATTTCCCCAAGGCTGGCCGCTCTGCTCGGCAAACACAACGCGGCCATTGGCAACCGCAAACACTGGCTGGCCGAGATCGGTATTGCCTCCGCCATTTCCATTCCAATCCTCGCCGGGATGAATTCCCAGAGTGTACTTTTCGCCAAACTTCGTCGCGACATGCCAACCGTGATGCGTCTTCCCCGTCGCCTTGTCGGTGTAAGAGCCTTTGCCATCCGCATCGCCAAACGGAAAGTCGAATCCGTCTGCGGGCGCAATGTCAGTTTGAAGAAAATCGTCGAAAGAATTGCCGGTAGGGTTTCTGGGTGAAGCTTGAGAGATGGCTGAATTCGTTTCGCCTGACTGGCAGCCAGCGACTAGTGGTATGAAAATACAGAAGAAAACAGCAAGAATCTTCACTTTCATAGTCCGAATCATTCAGGCACCAAGTCATTTTATTTCTTCGAATGCTCACTGTAATCAAGCTGCACGTAATAACGACTGCTCAACCGCTTCTGGTAAACCCATTTCTACAAACCAACTCGCCGGATAAAGATAATCTTCGCCGCTTTCATCAACCACGCGAAGATCGCCATCTGCCGCAGCACCTTCATCTGGTAGCACACGATAAATTTTATGGAGTTCCAGCGAAGCCGGATATTCGAGGTTGTTGATACAAACTGCGAATTGGAGCGCTTCTTTTTTCTGAGGTTTCATAAGCTTCAATCCAGATAGTGTTTTCGTTTGAACTCTTTTCTGCCAATGCCGTGGGCTTCGTACCAGTGCAATTCTGCAAGCCGCTGTTGCCGTTGGCAAGGCGAATTCGGGCGACGCCTTTCATTTTCCGCCAGCGGCCTTTGCCGTAAAGTTTGCGTAGTCGGCTCAAATCCCGAATGGAATTGCCAACTGCGATAGACTCAATGTCGGTAATCTCGCTGATGATCTCGAAGTTCATCAGAACCACCTTTACGAAAACTTTTGGCTACGACAGCAGCAATTCTAAATCCTCGCGCCCCAAATCCCGAATCAAGCTGTTATCAGCGCTGATGATGGCGTCGGCCAGATTGCGTTTGTTGCTTTGCAGTTGCAGCACCTTCTCTTCGACGGTGTCGCGTGCGATCAAGCGGTGGGCGAAAACCTTGTTTTCCTGGCCGATGCGGTGGGCGCGGTCAATGGCTTGCATCTCGACTGCCGGGTTCCACCACGGGTCCAGCAGAAAGACGTATTCCGCTGCCGTCAGGTTCAAGCCCGTGCCGCCGGCTTTCAAGCTGATCAAAAACAGGCTGACGTCAGGGTCTTTTTGGAAGCGTTCGACGTGTTTCTGACGGTCGCGACTGCGGCCATCCAGGTACTCATAAACGACGCCCATTTTGTCCAGCCGGTCGCGCAGGATGGTGAGCATCGAAGTGAATTGCGAAAAGACCAGCGCTTTGTGATCGCCTTCCAGAACTTCGTCAATCTGTTCCAGCAACAGGTCAAGTTTGGCGCTGTCCTGGTCGGCCAGCTTGGGATTGATTAGGCCTGGGTGAATTGCTGCCTGGCGCAAACGCAGCAGCGCTTCCAGCACCTGCATCTTGGATTTCGCCATGCCTTCGTTGGCGATGCGGTCCAGCAGCGTGCCCCGGTAATGGTCGCGCAGTTCGTTGTAAAACTTGCGCTGTTCCGGTTCCAGTTCGCAATAAAGCGTCTGTTCGAGTTTGGCCGGAAGCTCCGTGGCGACTTGCTGTTTAGTTCGGCGCAGAATGAATGGACGCAATGCATTCGCCAGCAGTTTGCGTGTTCCCTCGTTTGGGTTGCGCGCGCCCGCACCCGCCATTTTGAAGACCGAAGCCGCGCCGAGCATGCCGGGATTCAGGAATTCAAACAGGCTCCACAATTCGCCCAGGTGATTTTCAATGGGCGTTCCGCTCAAAGCCAGACGATGATTGCCCTGAAGCATTCGCGCAGCTTTGGCGGAAGCCGAGCTGGCGTTTTTGATCCATTGAGCTTCGTCCAGCACGACGTAGTCGAACTTTGTGTCTTTCAGGTCTTCCACGTCGTTACGCAGCGTGCCGTACGTGGTCAGAATCACGTCGTAATCTTCGAAATGCGCGGTTTCGCCTTTCTGCCGCGACTGGCCCGTGTGATCCAGCACGCGCAACTCAGGCGTAAAACGCGCAGCTTCCTGTTGCCAGTTGAAAACCAGTGACTTTGGCACAACAACCAGCGAAGGCGGAGTATGAACAGGTGGGGCAACTTTTGGTTTGGCAGTTTTGGCTGCCGACGCAGTTTTCGTTTTTTTGCTTTTGGCCGCTTTTGCGGCAACCAACGACTCTGCCGCGCGAAGCTGGCGGCGCGATTCCAGCAGCGCCAGCACCTGCGGCGTTTTACCTACGCCCATGTCGTCGGCCAGACATCCGCCAAAACCGAACCGCTGCAAAAAGTCCATCCAGCCCAAACCTTCTTTTTGATAGCCGCGAAGTTCACCGACGAACCCTTCGGGCTGTTCGATAGCCTGGATGCCTTCAAAATCCTGCAACTCGGCGCGCTTCTGTGCAAAGGCTTTATCAAAACGAATTTCGGGTTGCGCAGCCAGCAACGCATCCAGCAAGCCAATTTGCGTGCTTTGGAAACGCAGCTTGTCGCCTTCCACTTTGCCGAGTCCTGCCAGCAAACCATACTTTTGCAGCCACTCTTCCGGCAACAAACCGTAAGTGCCGTCGCCCAGCGCGACAACATTCTCGCCGCGTTTAAGCGCAGCCAGCACTGCGGGCAAAGCAACCTTGACGCCGTCAAAGTCGAATGTTCCGTGCAGGTCAAACCAGTTGATGCCGGATTTGATCTGCATGTTGATGTCGCCTGATTGGCGATAAACCTTGCCTTCAGCTTCGACGTGCCAACCATCGGCCAGGAGCTCACGCACAACACGCGGCAATTTGTTTTGTGCCAGCCGCCAGCGCGGATGTTTGTTTTCGGCATCGGGCGGATGCATTTGCCAGCCCGCTTCAATCAAACGCTCTACTGCTGCACGCTCGGCAGCTTCATCCCGCAAGCTGAAAGTGTGCGCTTCGGCATTGTAAAACCCTTGCTGCGCATCGTACGCACCGACAACCGTCTGGCCATACCCAAAGGCCAATCTGCCGCGGAGTTCGTCACGGTCTGTCCAGTTGTTCTTGTCAGG
>CAZXHW010000373.1:0-7788 GCA_964639915.1 uncultured Heliomicrobium sp. | reverse complement strand
GAAAAAGGTTGAGGTCATGCGTGATGAAGAGAAGGTAAGGGCAGAGCTTGAAAGAAAGAGAGCCGTGGAGTTGCAAGTGGTGGTCAGCGACAACCCGCCCTTGAAGAAACAAGCCCTGACAGAAGCGCTGGGACGGCAGAGGATTGAAGGGGTGGAAGCTGAAGGTACCCGCACAACACTCACCATTCCTGCCGGACAAATCGGGAATGATTTGCCCATCAACGTCGTTTCGGAACAATGGTATTCGCCAGAACTGCAACAGTTGATTATGACCAAACACAACGATCCGCGCGTTGGCGAAACAACTTACCGCCTAACCAACATCAACCGGTCAGAGCCCGACCGCTCAATGTTTGAAGTGCCTGGCGATTATACCGTTCGCACCCAAGACAACCTGCATAAGACTGAATTTGACCGCAAGGTTGAAGTCGAAAATAAGCTGCGTATCAAAGAAACCAAGCCGGAAGAGCAGAAATAACTTCAAAGCTGGGCGGGACTGCATTCGGTTCCGCCCAGCCAACGCCCAAATTTCCTGCGCTCAGATTTCACACTTCGCTTCAGCCGTCCTTACTATTCGCCCTCCAATTGATTGCTTCTCGTCTCTTTTCACACCCTGCACTTACGCTCAACCGATTGACACCGCGTGCCTGACAGCTACCATGCTCACCGTTCCTGCCAATTACGGCGGACGTTTTTATAACAACTAAATTTATCCTGTAAAACTTTATGAACGTTCTTTTTGCCCTTCTCTTTTTGCAAGCGCCTCCGCCTGAAAGCGTGGATAGGCTGCTGGATCCGATTTTGCGTCACGGTCGGGACAACATCAGCTATTTGGCTTCGATGGATGGTTTCGATTGGACGATTGTCACCATGTACTTCACCATCCTGGCGCTGCTGGCCATTCTGGGCGCGTACCGCATCCGAATGGTTTTTCAGTTCTGGCGCTACCGAAACATTAAACCCCAAGCCAAACGACAATTTGCCGAAAACGAATTGCCGCACATCACCGTTCAGCTTCCGCTTTTCAACGAACTGTACGTCGTTGAACGGTTGGTGGAATCCGTGGTCAAACTGGATTACCCGCGCCACTTGCTGGAAATTCAGGTGCTGGACGATTCGACCGATGAAACCGTCGGCATTGCAGCGGCTGTCGTGGAAAAATTCAAGCAACAGGGATTTGATATTGTCCACATTCACCGATCAGACCGAACCGGCTTCAAGGCAGGCGCCCTGGACAAAGGCATGAAGGTCGCCAAAGGGAAATTGATGGCGATTTTTGACGCCGACTTTACCCCAAAGCGCGACACCTTGCGGAAGATGGTGGATTTTTTCAGCGACGAGAAAGTCGGCATGGTGCAGATGCGTTGGGGCCACATCAACGCGAACTATTCGCTGCTGACTCGCATTCAGGAAGTTTTGCTGGATGGGCATTTCGTCGTGGAACAGACTTCGCGGAATCGCACCGGCGCGTTTTTCAACTTCAATGGCACTGCCGGAATGTGGCGGCGTGAAGCCATTGATTATAGCGGCGGCTGGCAACACGACACCTTGACGGAAGACACCGATCTGAGCTTTCGCGCTCAATTGATGGGCTGGAAGTTTGTGTACTTGCTGGATGAAGAAGTTCCGGCCGAACTGCCTGTCGAAATGAATGCGTTCAAAGCGCAGCAGCGTCGCTGGGCAAAAGGTCTGGTACAAGTCGGCCTGAAGCTGATGCCGCGCATTTGGCATCATCCGGATTTGACCTGGCAGCAAAAGGTGGAGCTGTTTTTCCGCTTGTTCGGCAACTGCGCCGCGATGTTGATGATCGTGCTGAGCGTTTTGCACATTCCGGTTTTGATTGTCCGGTTCAATCAGGGAATGTTCCAGATGCTGCTGTTCGATACACCGCTGATGATTTTTGCCACGTTTTCGGTTGTCAGCTTTTATGGCACGGCGATCCGGTATCGGTATCCGAAAGAAAAATGGCGGTTGTGGCTGATTCCCATGGCCATGGCGATGGGAATCGGGCTGGTTTTTTCGAACACGCGCGCTGTGCTGGAAGCCTTGTTTGGCGTTGAATCCAGTTTTGTCCGCACCCCGAAATACAACGTCGAATCGAGCAAGGACAACTGGCTGCAAGTGGCCAAGAAATACAAACGCAAAGGCGGATTGTTGCCGTTCATTGAATTGGCTTTTGCGCTGTATTTTGTTGGCGCGGTTTATTACGCAATCCGTTCGAACATTTACGCGACAATTCCGTTTCTCATGATCTTCCTGCTGGGCTACGGATACATGGCAATGATGTCGTTGTTTCAAGGGCGAGTGCGAAAACTGCTGAACGCTTTTCGTCGCAGTTAGACCATCAAGCGGAATTCAGGTTCGTGGAGTAAGTTATGTTCTGTCCGAAATGCGGGTCGAACCAGGGAGATGGCAAAAAATTCTGCACAGTGTGCGGAACAAACTTGCTTATCGTTTCGCAGGCTCTTACAGGACAGCTTGCTCCGCCGCAACCTGTATTTCACCACTTACCTCCCGCTGCCGTCTTTGACAGGGAAATGGAGCGCCAGAAAGAAATGCGCTCCGGAATTACGATGGCGGTGCTGGGCGGCTGCTATCTTGTTTATCAACTCATCAACTTTATCTTTTCAGTACCTTTTACAAATAGCCGGTCTCCATTCGGCTTTGGCAGCTTTATCGCATTCATTGTTTGCGCTGTCGGTATTTCCAAAATCATCAGCGCGCGGGTAATCGCCAACACTTCCTCAACAACTCCCGGCTTGGCCGACTCAACGTTTCCGGCAACAGAAACAGGTCAGTCCGCCATTCAATCTACTGCAACGCTGGCCCAAGCGGCGTTACCCAAACCGGTCTTTTCCGCCGCGACGCCAATTCATCAATCCGCTCCTCACACCAATGAGCTTGATCCTGTCCCGACGACGGTCAGTGTGACTGAGGAAGAAACGAAACACTTGGGTCGCTAAATCCAACACCTGTTTGGTGAGAAGGAGAATTATGTTTTGCCCAAATTGTGGAACAGAAACCCGCGAAGCGATCAAGTTTTGTAAAAAGTGCGGAACGAATTTAAAACGCGTGCAAGGCGTGATGGGCAAAGGCGGGGCTGGGTCCGGTTCTAACCAGTCAGCAGATTGGAATCAGTGGTGGATCGAAGAGCATCAGGAAAAGCGAGAACAAAACAAGAAGAAGTTACCCGAAGAAAAACGGCTGGAAGAAATTAAAACCGGAGTCATTACCGCCAGTGTCGGCTTGGCCGTATCCATCTTCCTGAATCTCTTTTTCGAAGCTATTGCCAATGCGTCAGGCGGCCCTGAAGCAATCATCCTGCAACGCATCTGGGCAGTCGGATTGATTCCCCTTTTTATTGGATTGGCCTTCGTTTTCAACGGTCTGTTCATCAGCAAACGCATTGTTGAATTGAAAATGCAGCATCAAGAAAATACTCCGCAACCGATGTTTGCTTCGGTTCCCAATACTTCACCGGTCGCGCAACTGAACGAAGCGGATCAATCCCAGCTTGCTGATTACAGCGTTACCGAGCCGACAACAACCAGACTCCGCGAACCTATCCCCGTTTCTTTGCCTCGTGACACAAACCGATGAGTTGTAAAACTGAAATGACAGAAATCCCAGGAGGACACAGTTAATGTTTTGCACCCGATGTGGTACTCAAAACCCCGATGACGCAGGTTTTTGCCGCAATTGTTCCAGTCCGTTGACCCGTCCTGTCAGTCATTCAGGACAGCAGACCGCTCCGCAACCGAGCCAACCGACGTCAGGCTCTTATGCGAATCCTTCTTCGTCGCAACCACCTTATCCGGGTTACCAGGGGCCGCCGGTGTACCAAAGTTCGTATGCCAATCAACCGGTAACGCAACAAAGCGGTGCCAGCGGACGCGCCATCGCTTCCATGGTTTTGAGCATTCTTGGGTTGGTGATGTGCGGTTTCTTGACCAGCATCCCAGCGATGATTTTAGGCAAGATGGAACTGAACGACATCAAATTGGGCAAAGCTCCCAAAGCGGGTGAAACGCTGGCCAAAATTGGATTTTATGTTGGAATCGCTGGAACCGTCATTTCCTGTCTCGCCGGTATTGCAGGCGCCGCCTTATGGATTATCGGTGCAGCCAATTCGTTCAATTGAAAACTAACCCTGAAAAGTTGAATCACCTTACTGTCGCAACCGGCGAGTCACGATCAGAACCTGACTCGCCGGTTGTGTTTTCGCGCAATGATCTAATTACTTATCTTGCGTTGACTGCGGTGGCGAGCTTCACTTTGATGCTTGCCAGAATGCTCACGCCGTCGGTTGCGGGTTACGGGACTCACGAACAATTGGGATTGCCTCCTTGCCTGTTTTTCAAACTAACTGGCATTCCCTGCCCAAACTGCGGATTGACAACCAGCTTCGCTCATACAGCCAGATTACATTTTTACCAAGCCCTCATCACGCAACCCTTCGGACTGATTGCTTTTTGCCTGACAGCCGCCAGCATCCCATTCTTCGTTTTTCTGATACGGCGACGAATTTCCTGGTCCGAATTCATGCGCGCCAAAGGCCTTGACCGCCTGATTTACACTCTGATTGCAATTTATTTGTTGAGCTGGATTTACAAGATTGCCGCAATCAAATTGACCGGAAACTGAACGGCTAGAAACTTCGTCTTTCCTCTTCTACAATCCGCATCCGTTAAACGGACTTCACCAATTACAACCCGGAGAAAACCCAATCATGAAAACGGCTGCATTGCTGTTTTGCTTTTTGCTGCTGACACCAAATATCGCTATGCCAAAAACTCAAGACAACTTGCCAAAATCTCGTGCTGAACTGACCAACTACGAAGAAACCAGCCGCTACGAAGATGTCCTGCGCTTCATCGCCAATCTGCAAAAAACGACCGACAAATTGCGCGTCGAGTCTTTCGGCAAAACCGAAGAAGGCCGTGAACTGCCGTTGATGATTTTTGCCAATCCGCCGATTTCTCAACCGCGCGAAGCGCGCGCTTCTGGAAAACCCGTCGTCTTCATTCAAGCAAACATTCACGCTGGTGAAGTGGAAGGGAAGGAAGCGATGCTGCATTTGTCGCGGCGCATCGTTGCCGGTGATCTAAAAACCTTGCTGGACAAACTGGTGATTCTGGTTGCGCCGATTTACAACGCTGACGGCAACGAAAAAATCAGCGTCAACAACCGCACTGCTCAAAATGGCCCCATCGGCGGAGTCGGCACGCGGGAAAACGCAAAAGCCATGGACTTGAACCGCGATTACATGAAACTGGAATCGCCCGAAGCCAACGCGCTGGTCGGTTTGATGAACCGCTGGGATCCTCATCTAACCGTTGACCTGCACACGACAAATGGTTCCTATCACGGTTACCACCTGACGTATTCGCCTACGCTGAATCCAAATGCTGACGCGCGATTGATTGCTTTCGGGCGCAACAAAATGCTTCCGGCAATTACGCGCACGTTACAGGTGAAGCACAAATTCCGCACGTACTTTTATGGCAACTTCGCTACGAAAGAACGCATGAACCGCGAACTGGACAACTTCGAAATTCAACGTTCTGGCCGTGCCGCACAGCCCGCCGACAAACCCGAAACCAAAATCTGGCGCACGTTCGACCACAAACCGATGTTCGGCAATAACTACGTCGGTTTGCGCAACCGGCTGACGATTCTTTCCGAAGCCTACAGCTATCTGGATTTCAAAGGTCGCATCGCCGTCACCGAAGCGTTTGTCGAAGAAATTTTCAAATACTCCGCGCTGCACGCCGCCGAAATTACTGCGTTGATCAATCGAGTGGATGCTGACGCTGTTCGCGGCAAGCTCCCGGCAAAAGGCATCGCTTTTGAAATTAAGCCCTTGGACAAACCTGTCAGCATCCTGGTCGGCGAAGTGAAGAAGGTCAAAAATCCAAAGAACGGCAAAGACATGACCGTGATGGTCGAAGACAAGTTCACGCCGACTCCGATGCCAGATTACGGATTGTTTGCCGCCACCAAAAGCAACGAAGTTCCACGTGCTTATATTTTCAAAAACGAGGCTGGGCTAAAAACCGTAATCGCAAAGCTGCAAGCGCATGGCATCGCCATTGAAGAGCTAACCCAACCACTCGACACGGAAGCCGAAAGCTTTGTTATTGATTCGATCAACAAAGCCGCCCGCGCCTTTCAAGGCCACGCTGAAGTCAAACTAAAAGGTCACACTCAAAAAGAAACTATCAATTTCCCTACCGGCTCAATTCTGGTTCGCACAATGCAGCCTCTGGCATCACTGATTTTCTATTTGCTGGAAGCCGAAAGCGACGATGGATTCGTCCGCTGGAACTTTCTGGATTCGTATTTGGAAAAAGGGAAGATCTATCCGATTTACAAACTAACGGGTGAGGTAAAAGCAGCAAGCAAATTGCGCTGAGCTTAATCTGTTGAAAATGCACAATGCGGCAAGTATCAATATATTGAAACTTGCCGCATTGTGCATTTTTGTGATTAACGCCTACAATCACAAACAGGTTATCGAGAAAACATAAACTTGTTGACCTGCGTATATCTGAAAACTAAAATTCCATCCGCCTTGATTCAATATTTTTCGCCCTGGTCCCCGTACCACTTCTAACAACCCAGCCACCCCTACCTGCACTCGGTGAACGTTATGCAACTGAATATCTTTGTTCCCAGCTTGTCGTTAAAAGCTGTTCTCTTACTGACCGCCCTGATCATTGCCCTACTGCAGGACACACCTTCCAAAAACCAACCTCAACTGTCACCAACTATTTTGCTGCCCGGCGACAATTCAATCGCCGCATCGGCTGGCATTCAAACAAGTCCCCAGATTGCCAGTGGCACAAATGGATTCTTAGTAGTCTGGCAAGACAATCGCTCGCAAATTATTGACAGTCCTCTACTCAATACCTGCGGTTCGTGGACTGGCAGCGGCGCAGGTAGCAATAACGATATTTATGCCGCGCGGCTTGATGTCCAAGGACAGTTGGTGGATACGACCCCCATCATTCTTTCACAAACACCGACATGCCAGTCCAAACCAGGCGTTGCATGGAACGGGCAGAATTGGCTGGTGGTCTGGACTTCGCAAAAAGAAACTCCTTCTGAAGTGGTTCTGGAAGGGGTTCGAGTTGCGCCTTCGGGGCAGGTACTGGATCAAACCCCGATTCTTGTCAGCCGCACTGCATCGCTTTCTTCTTACTTACAACTGACTTCGGATGGCCCGAACTGGACGGTCATCTGGTCTGGTGGAAACGGCATCCGCGGCGTCCTGGTAGCGGCTAATGGCACAGTGGACGCTTCAACCGATAAACTCCTTTACCTAAATCCGAATGCAGTGCAAATCAATGGCGACATCGCTCTTGCCGGGAACGAATACCTGCTGGTTTGGAGTGAACTTGTTTACGTCAATGCGTCGCATGGCATCACGATGTTGAAAGGGCAACGGCTGAACCAGGCGCTGGCTCCGTTGGGCAATGTAAACACATTGCGGACTTCGGGAGCTTCAAAGCCAAGTGTGGCGACGGATGGGCAAAATTATCTGGTGGCGATGGGCGGTCTCGGCTATTTAGTAACGCGAAGCACACAGACAGTGTCTCCTCAATTGATTTTATCGGCGGAGGGGGCGGCGGAAGATGTTTGCTGGGATGGAGCGAACTACTACATTGCGGGTTTCAAAGAAGACTCTACCGTCTTCGCCGCCAAGATCGCACCGAATGGCCTGCCGGTTGGCAATAACGGAGTGGAACTTAACCGCTTCGATAGGAACTTACTATTGGCCATGGC
>CAZXHW010000372.1:0-7809 GCA_964639915.1 uncultured Heliomicrobium sp. | reverse complement strand
GATGCGATTCTGGCCGTTGCCGGAAATCTGGATCGCAGCTTGGGCGGCCCGGCGATTTATCCCTACATTGATCCGAATCTGTTTCAATCCAGCACCAAGCGTACCTGGCCCGGCAAACCGGATGACGATCCGGCGACGTGGCGACGCAGCTTGTACGTCTATTCCAAACGCAGCATCCGTTATCCGCTGTTTGAAACCTTCGACCAGCCGAACCTGATCAATTCTTGCGAACGCCGAAACCGTTCGACCATTGCGCCGCAAGCCTTGCTGCTGATGAACAACAACTTCGTCATCACGGAAGCGAAGTTTTTCGCCGAACGCTTGCGCAAAGACGCTGGCGATAATGCGAAAGCGCAGATCGAACGTGCCTTCCGGCTGGCATTGGGCCGCGTGCCAACGCAATTTGAACTGGCAAAAGCGCTGGAATTTGTTCGAGGCAATTCCACTGGGCTGGCTGAATTTTGCCAGGCAATGTTTAACCTAAACGAGTTTGTTTACAGACAATGAACCAACAATTCTTTTCTCGTAGAGAGCTTTTACAACAATTGGGTGGCGGCATTGCGGGCGTTGCGCTGGCCGATTTGATGAATCAACAAGGTCTGTTGGCACAATCGAAATCGCCCCTTGCGCCGAAGCCGCAACATTTCGCCGCGAAGGCTAAAGCTGTCATTTCGATTTTCTGTTATGGCGGCGTTAGTCAGGTGGACACCTTCGACCCGAAACCGGCGCTGCTGAAATATCAGGGCGAAACCATGACTGGCGTCGGCGAAGTGCGCGCGTCAATGGGCACGCCCGGCGGCTTGATGCCTTCGCCGTGGCAGTTCAAAAAGCACGGGCAAAGCGGAATGGAAATTTCCGAATTGTTTCCGCATGTCGCCCAGCACGCAGATGATCTGGCGTTGATTCGTTCGATGACGGCGCTTAGCCCGGCGCATGGCCCTGCGATTTTTCAGATGAGCACAGGCAGCATTCTTGCCGGGCATCCCAGCGTAGGCAGTTGGGTGACGTATGGCCTGGGCAGTGAAAACGAAAATCTGCCGGGTTTCATTGTCTTCACGGATCACCGTGGCGGCCCGATCAATGGCGCGCCGAATTGGGGCAACGGTTACATGCCTGCGGCGTTTCAGGGCACGCCGTTTCGCGACAGCGGCGATCCGATTGTTGACTTGCATCCGCCGAAAGACCGCACGCCGGAACAGCAGCAGAAATGGTTGCGGCTGTTGCGCGAACTGAACGAAAAGCATCTGGATCACAATCCAGAAGACAGCGAACTGTCAGCGCGAATTTACTCCTACGAACTGGCGTACAAGATGCAGACGCACGCAACCGATGCAATTGACATCAGCAAGGAATCCGCCGCCACGCAAAAACTGTATGGCGTGGGCGAACAGCCAACGGATTACTTTGCGCGGCAAGCCTTGATGGCGCGGCGGCTGGTCGAACGTGGTGTGCGGTTTGTGCAAATCTTTTCCGGCGGCGGCAACTTTGAACCGAGTTGGGACGCACATTGGGATTTGAAAACCAATCACGGCCAGCATTGCGCCGAAACGGACAAACCAATTGCCGGGTTGATCAAAGATTTGAAAAGCCGAGGCTTGTTTGATTCTACCTTAATCCTTTGGCACGGAGAATTCGGGCGGTTGCCGATTTCCGAACGCATGGACGGGCGCGACCACAATGCCAATGGCTTCAGCGTCTGGCTGACCGGTGGCGGTGTCAAAGGCGGAACTGTTGTCGGGGCGACAGATCAATACGGGTATCGCGCCGTCGAAAACAAGAAAACGATTTATGAACTCCACGCCACGATTCTCCATTTACTTGGACTCGACTATGAAAAGTTGACTTACCGGTTCAGCGGACGTGACATGCGTTTGACGGATGTCCACGGTCGCGTCATCAAAGAGGTTCTCGCCTGAACGCCTGGGCAAAAATTTCAATTTGTATCCGCATTTCATTGTCCGTTTACCATTTTGAATTTGTCATTTGTCATCGCTGCTTCCAATGCAGGATTTCGGAAATGACAAATAACAATTGGAAAATGGTAAACGGAAAATAAAGACCCTTGAAAGTGTTTTTGCCTCCCGTCTGATTACGAAAAGTATCGCAGCTTCATTCAATCCCTATTACTAACCCGATTCAAGCCCTCCTAACCCGGTACAAGACCATGGACCGAGGAGAATGATTTATTCCCACTGCTGCTCATTTAGTGATCAAACGAAAACGAAAGCTGGCGAAAAGGCAGACTTTCGAGCTTGCTGAGACAGAGACCATACTAAGCGGTTTTGCTGGGACACATTCATAGACTGGGACGACTCAGTCTCAAAAAGCACAACTTACCTATTACCTAATCGGGGTATTCCGCCCCTATTCCGGACGGAGGTTTGGTTATGAAACCGCAGACAAGAATGCCAAGTACATTTTTAAGCTTGCTCAAAATTGCAGCATTATTGGTTCTGGCGCTCTGGGCATCTTCCAGCGTCAGAGCGCAGTTGCGAATCGTCGGTTCGATTTCCGGAACCGTGCAGGATCAGACGGGCGCTGTCATTTCGAACGCGATCGTTACGCTGAAGGATGAAAAAACCGGAATCGCCAAGCAGGCGACTACGACAGAGAAGGGAACGTTTCTGTTCCCGGATTTGGCGAGTGGAAACTATGAGGTTACCGTTGCCGCGCCGAATTTTCAGAATGCGCGCGTAACCGGAATCGCGGTTTCAACCAGTCAAACTACAGATGTGCGCGTCACAATGGAAGTTGGCGCGACTTCGGAAACCGTAACGGTTAATGGCGGCGATGCGCAAACGCTGGAAACCTCTTCTCAATTAGTGGCCAGTACCTTGGGGAACAAAACTGTAACGCAATTGCCTGTCGCCAATCGCAGCAACGTGCTGGCACTGGCGCGGCTTGCCCCTGGTATTTCACCCCCCATTGGTGGCGGAAATTCAGGACGATTCAACAACTTGGCGGGCGGTGCGGTCAACGTTACGGTTGACGGCATCAACGACGCTTCGAACGGCTTCAAGAGTGGCGGCACGGTCTTCTTTGCCACTGTTCCAGTGCGCCTAGGTGCGGTTGAAGAGCTTTCAGTTGAAACCGCCGGGCTGGGCGCTGATTCGGGTGCGCAGAGCGGGGCGAATATTAAATTCACCACGCGGCGCGGAGGCAACCAATACCATGGCAGCGCATTTTATGAACAGCGCAGCGAACAGCTTAACGCCAATTCCTGGACGCGCAATGCGCAAGGGTTGCCGCGCCTGTACAACCGCAATCACGAATACGGTGGCAATTTCGGCGGGCCGCTGATTCCCTTTGGCCGCTGGAAAGAAAAGCTTTTCTTCTTCGTCAATTACGAGCGTGTTTACAACCCGCAATTTGTTGCTACAACGGTTTCGGTCCTGACACCTGAAGCGCAGCGCGGCATTTTTACCTATCTTGTCAGCGGTACGACAAACCAAACTCGTTCAGTCAATGTGCTGGATTTGGCTGCCGCGCGCGGCTTGCGCACGACGCTTGATCCTGTAGCGCAAGCCATTCTTGCGATCAATAACGACATTCCAAAATATTCGCGGCAGGTGGCCGATACCGATTTCAACCGCGATACCTATACCTTCAACGCAGAGAACAATTCAAACGGTTATTTCCCGACCACGCGCGTAGATTATTTCATCACGCCGAAACAGCAATTTACGTTTTCCTGGAACTACCGGCACAACTGGCAACCGGGCGCAAAGCGATTGCCAAATCCGGATGTCGAGCGCACGAATCCATTCCGCTTGGGTTATTTTGTTTACGCAGGTGCGTTGCAGTCCACTTTCACGCCAAACCTTTTCAATGAATTCCGCTATGGAGTGCAGCACAGCGGCGACACCAACGCGCGTGACGAATACGGGCCGTATTACACGTTCAATAGCAAGCCGTTGCGGATTGGTGCGTCGTTGCCGTTTGGGCCGCTGGTTCCGTTTATTGATCAGCAAAACGTGACCGGCCGTCATTTCATCACCACGATGTATGACACGATGACAATGAATCGCGGTCAGCATACCTACACATTCGGCGGCAGTTTCCGCAACACTCAATGGAACGATGTGGCAGTGGTTTATCAAGTCCCAACGTACGGAACTGGCACGCCTTCAGGGGATCCGTTGCAGGCTGCCCAAGCTTATACAGCGACGACCTTGCCCGGCATCGTCAACACAGCGCTGGGTGATCCTCTGGCGCTTTACAGCCTGCTAACAGGCCGCGTGGCTTCGTCAAACTTTACCCGCGTTGTTAATCCTGAAACCCTCCAATACGACGGCAGGCAGGAACAGAACTATACGTGGACAAATTCAAAGATGGGCGGGTTTTATGCGCAAGATCGTTGGCGAATCAAGCGCAGCTTGACGCTGAATTACGGTTTGCGCTGGGAAATTCAAGGCCCAATGAAAGATGGGAAAGGCCTGACCGCAGTGCCCGATTTGGCGAGCATTTACGGTCCGTCAAAGCGCCTGTTTGCGCCGGGCGAACTCAGTGGCAACCTAAACCCGACGCTAGAAGCCGGGCGCGTGCCGTTCAAGGCCGACTGGAAAAACTTTGCGCCGAACTTTGGTTTTGCATGGAATCCAAACATCACCGAAGGCTTCCTGGGCAAATTATTGGGCGGACAAAAAACCGTGTTTCGCGGCTCCTATTCCACAATCGTTTACGACGAAGGCACGCAATTTTTTGCGGCCACTTTGGGTGGGAACGCGGGCAAAACCATCGGAGCGACCCAGATCATTACGGGCACTCCTGGCGCAACCAACCTGCCAGCGTTTTACACACTGTCCGACATTGTGGCGAATCCACTGACCGTCTCTAATTTCGCCTTCTCAAGCACGGAATACAAGAAGACGATCAATCAGGCCGATCAGACATTTGTGCGGACAATTGCCGGTTTCGATCCCAACTTGCGTGCGCCGTATACCCAAAATTACAGCTTTGGGATTCAGCGCGAATTGTGGAAAAACACCTCAATTGAAGTTCGCTATGTTGGCACGCAATCAAGGCTTGCCTGGCGCACCAGCAACCTGAACGAAGTGAACATCTTCGAAAACGGTTTCCTGACCGAGTTCAAGAACGCACAGCGGAATTTGCAGCTCAATCAGGCTGCGGGCGTGGCCAGCTTCCAGAATCTGGGCCGCGCGGGCCAGGTGAACACGCCAATCTTTGACGCGGCCTTCGGCGCGCGTGGCGGTCTGGCGGCGATTGCGGCTGGTTCCGGCTATGCTTCAACCGCCTTCATCACCAATCTGCAAAACGGCGAAGCAGGCGCGTTAGCGAATACGCTTGCAACAAATCAGAACTATGTCTGTCGCATGTTTGGCAGCAGTTTCAGCCCTTGTGCGCGTGTGTTGCCGACAGCCAACGTTGCTGGGGCATACCCGATCAATTTCTTCTTGCTCAATCCCTTCGTTGCGGGACGCCTGAATTATGTAGATAACGGCGGCTGGCACGGTTACAACGGTATGCAGGTTCAGTTCCGGCAGCGTCTGGGGCAAGGGCTGAACTGGAACATGAATTACACGTTGAGCAAGAGCCTGACCAATCTGGCTGCCGATGGCCAGAACCAGAATCTTGATTACGTGACCTTGCGCGATCCGGGTTTGAACAAACGCATTTCGCAGTTCGACATTCGTCACGTGATCCAGACCTTTGGAACCTACGAATTACCCATCGGACGCGGCAAGGCGTTGGCTCTAAATAATGGCTTGCTCGACAATTTATTGGGCGGTTGGACAGTCGGGAATGTGTTGGTGTTCAACACTGGGCAACCCATTCAATTGTCAGGCGGATTCGCCACGGTTAATAACAGCAACAACCCGACGATCAATGGCGTTCGGTTGGCACCGGGCGTGACGCTGGCGCAGATTCAAAAACTGTTCGACGCGCCGCTGACACGGTTGACCGGCAGAGCAGGCATTACGGATCTGCAACGGCTTGCCGTTGATGCAAGCCTGATTGGCCCGGACGGGCGCGCCAATCCAGCGTTTCTGCTGCCGAACACGACGCCGGGCGAATTTGGTGACCTGCTGTTCTTGCGCGACAAGAACACCTTCCAATGGGATGCTTCATTGACCAAGTCTTTCCGCATCACAGAAAAGACCCGCTTCGAATTGTTCGCTGGTTTCAACAACCTGCTGAACCATCCGCGCTGGTCTTTCAGCGACACGCAGGCCAATGTTCCTGGAGCACTGAATGTATTTAGCACCAGTTTCGGCATCATTGGCGCGCCAGCCGGCAATCGGTCGGTCAATTTGCGCGGGACGTTCAGTTTCTAAGTCTTCCCGCATTTCGAAAATGGGTCAGGTGTGGAGTCAGCTCATCACTGCTCCACACCCATAACAGTAAAAATCTTTCGTGGAGCGATTCCAGAAATCGCTCCACTTTCGTTTATTCCCGTTCGGAGTTCTTCATGTCATTGATTCAAGTCAAAAGATTGGGCCTTCAGTTGGGCATTCTCTCGCTCCTGGTTTTGGGCAATGCCAACGCGCAACAGATCAAAAATGCCGTGCCGGATGTCGCCCGTCCGCTGCCCTTGTCCGCAGTACGGCTGACCGGTGGCCCGCTAAAAGTCGCCCAGGATTTGGACGCGGATTATCTGTTGAAGCTGGAACCGGATCGGATGATGGCGTTTTATCGCCAACGCGCTGGATTGCAGCCCAAAGCACAAGGCTACACCGGCTGGGACGGCGACGGACGAAACCTGACGGGTCACATCGCCGGACACCATCTTTCTGCCGTGGCCATGATGTATGCCGCGACCGGAGACGCGCGCTTCAAGGAGCGTGTGGATTATCTGGTCCGCGAAATGAAAGAAGTGCAGGACAAGCAGGGCGACGGTTATCTAGGCGCGCTTGCGGGTGGCAAGGAGCAGTTTATCGAAGTTTCCAAAGGCAACATCCGTTCGGCAGGATTTGACCTGAATGGATTGTGGGCGCCTTGGTACGTGCTGCACAAAACTTTTGCCGGATTGCGCGATGCTTACCGCTTCACTGGGAATAAAACGGCGCTGGAGATCGAAATCAAATTCGCTGCATGGTCCGAAGGGATTATGTCGAAACTCGACGACGCCCAGACCCAGAAAATGCTGAACACCGAATTCGGCGGCATGCCCGAAGTGCTGGCCGACCTGTACGCCGATACCGGCGACAAACGCTGGCTGGCGCTGTCGCATCGCTTCGATCATCACGCGGTGCTCGATCCGCTGGCAGCCGGAAAGAACATTTTGCCGGGACTGCACGGCAACACGCAGGTGCCAAAGATTCAAGGTTCGCTGATGCGTTATGCCTACACCGGCGACAAAACAGATGGCGATGCGGCCAAGTTCTTTTGGGAAACTGTCGTTAACCATCACAGTTTCGCCACGGGAGGCCACGGCAAAGACGAATACTTCGGCCCGCCGGATGTGTTGAGCGACCGCATTGACGGGCGCACGGCGGAAACCTGCAACGTTTACAACATGATCAAAATGACGCGGAAGCTGTTCGCGTTGCAGCCGGACAACAAATACGCCGAATTCCATGAACGCGCGCTGTTCAATCACATTCTGGGTTCGATTGATAACCAGGATGGTCGGACGTGCTACATGGTTCCGGTCGGTCGCGGCGTCCAGCACGAATACGCGGACATGTTCCGCAGCTTTACCTGCTGCGTCGGCTCCGGCATGGAAAGCCATGCGCTGCACGGTGATGGACTGTATTACGAATCGGGTGACAAGCTCTGGGTCAACATCTACGCGCCTTCGACGGCAAAATGGGAAGCAGCGGGCGTTGATCTGGCGATGGACACCAC
>CAZXHW010000371.1:2226-7811 GCA_964639915.1 uncultured Heliomicrobium sp. | reverse complement strand
CCTTATCGGGCAACCTTACTGGCCAACAGTTGCGCTCACGGTGACAAGCTCCGGCTTGGATTCGTTCACGGCCAGATGATCAGTGCCGCGCGCAGTTCTGCGTTCCGCCTGGCTGACAGGCAATTCGTTGGCAGCATTGCCGTCAGACGCGCCTGCCCAGAAATACTGATTACCATACCGGCGGAAGCTCAAACTGGCTTTGCCCGATTTTCCGCTTTCCACGTTCCGGGCAATGGCAGCAGCAGCCGTCTTTTTTTCCGTATTCCGAATAATCAGAGTTCCTGGGTTTGTCCCTTTCAGCACCTGGTAATTGCCTGCCGGAAGCGTTTTTCCGTTGACGGTAAATTCAAACGGAATATTCGCGGTGAGGGCGGTTCCCAATCCTGCAAGGCCAGCAACGGTTAAGGTGGCGATCAAAGTGACTGTGGCGACGATGGTTGTCATCTGCTTTTTCATATTTCCTCCTATCGGTTCTCAAAAGTTCATTCTCTTTCCGGTGAACATTCATCAGCTTCGTGCTGATGCGCTCTCTTTTTCCCTTTCACGCAAAGCCTTATTTCAACCGCCGTGCCAACGAACAATGAACGCTTGCAGCAAAAGCAGACTGCCGCTAACTAATTGATTTGGTTTTGGATAAAAAGAATTTTGAAAACTAAGGAAAGTGCCGGGCAGGTAGGAAAATGCCAGAAAACTATCTGATCGGATAGAGCGCTCTATCCGATCAGTGAGAGCTTTACTGCTTCAAGTGGACGTTGGCTAAAGGTCAGTCTTTTTTGATGGGTTCAAGTTTGCTCATTTCAGCAAATTTTGCCTGAGCGCGTTGGGTTCGGGCGTCATTTTCTTCCTGGGTCGAAAAACATCCGCTTCCAGGCATTGGCAGAATTGTCTTGCCCATCCGTAGGTAAACTACGCCATCAATAACAACCAACCCGTTCTTCCACTCTAGCGTCGAGTCTTTCGATGTATCAGACGAGACAGTTTGTTTGATTGGTTCCTGCACAGTCGTCATGACTGGCAATGCAGCCGATTTGGCGATTTCGCGATCCACCAATTTTTTCAATTCTTCTGCGAAAGGCTCTTCACGTTTGGTGTGCGCTTTGTCAGCGGCGGTTTGCGCTTTCATCAGAGCTTCAGCCGTTGGTTGAATGCTGGGGGTTTGCTTTGGCGGCGGTTCCTGTTGAGCTGTGGCACACGCTACCGCAATGACCAAACAGGCATAAATTCCAAGTACATACTTCATTGTCGTTCCTCCGAAAACTGATTCAAATGATCGGCTTATGAGTTGGCTCGCCTGTGATAGGAACGGCAATGCAGCGTGACCTTGCGCCGCGAAAAAGATTTCAATTGTGGGCTTTGTAAGCGACAACGCCCGCGCGAATCGTATGGGAAACAGAAAAGTCCCGATCCAACACCGCCAAGTTAGCGTCTTTGCCGACTTCGATGGAACCTTTGCGGTTAGCGACACCGCAAGCTTGCGCAGGGGCGAACGATGAAGTGTGGGCAGCATCCATCAAATTCATTCCGGTAAAATCAATCGCGTTACCGACCGCCCGATTCATCGTCAGCACGGAACCGGCAATCGTCACGCCATCCAGCAGCGTGCAAAGCGGACCGCGAACCTGAATCTGAAAATCGCCAAGCGTAAATGTCCCGTCGCCCACGCCTTGCGCTGCCGTCGCGTCTGTAATCAGCGTTAACCCATCGCGACCTTTTGCCCGCCAGGCCAACCGCGCCATTTGCGGATGAACGTGAACGCCATCGCAGATCAATTCCGCCTGAATGCCCGGTTCGTTCAAAACCGCCGAAGCAAGTCCGGGTTTGCGGTGATGAACGCCGGACATTGCGTTGTAAAGATGCGTCGCCCGCGTCGCTCCAGCTTCAATCGCCGCCAACGCCGTCTCGTAATCGGCTTCCGAATGTCCCAGCGAAGCCTCGACACCATTCGCTTTCAGAAAACGAATCAATTCCATTCCTCCCGGCAGTTCCGGAGCCATTGTCATAATTTTGATTCGCCCGGCGGCGGCTGAAAGCAGTTCACGGCATTCGTCAAAGTTCGGATCGCGAATGCCTTCGACGGGCTGAGCGCCTTTGAATTTCAAATTGATGTATGGTCCTTCAATGTGCAGCCCCAGAATTTCCGCGCCTTCCGGCGTTCCTGCGTCGGCAGTTTCGGCAGCAATTGTGTCTTCAACGGCTTTCATCAATTCGGAATGCCGCGCGGCAATCGTCGTCGCCAGAAAGCCCGTCGTGCCGAATTTCATCAACGCGCGGGAAATTCGCTGAATGCCTTCTGCTCCGTTGGCCATCACGTCGTCTCCGCCGCTGCCGTGAAAGTGAATGTCAATGAATCCGGGCATGACTACGCCGCCCGCCGCATCCACAATCTGCGCACCAGGTTCTGGAGCAGCGTCACTATTTGCACCGACAAACTTGATCTTGCCGTCTTCGCACAAAATGACACCGTTTTCGATGACTGCTGACGGAGTCACAACTTTGCCGCCAATGATTGCCAGACGATCTGCCATTGATTTTCCTCCAAAGGAAATTGAGGTTTAGGAAGCGCAAAGTCTACCACGCAGCATTGGTTTGACCGACCAACGCACAACCGCGCGCGCGAAAACCCGCCTTTGCAAAAAGCCAGACCGCTGATTATCATCTCGCCTCACTTCAACGCCGATAAGACTCAATACCAAAACAATGAAAAGCATTTACGAAGGTCACGAAGAAACACGAAGTTTTACCACCTTCACCTCGTGTTTCTTCGTGTTCTCCGTGGACCAGTTTATCTTCACGGGAAAGTTTCAGTCGCGACGCGACGCTCTGACAAACCGAAATTCCATGCGGATAAAGTCCGTGTGTTCAAGCGAGCAATCAAAAAATAGGAGAGACGAATGGCTACTGATGTTTTGATGCCCCAGATGGGCGAATCAATTGCTGAGGGAACGATTGTTAAATGGCTGAAAAAAGTAGGCGATAGCATCCAGCGCGATGAACCGTTGCTGGAAATTTCTACCGATAAAGTGGACGCTGAAGTCCCTTCCCCCGCCGCAGGCGTGTTGCTGGAAATTCTGGCAAATGAAGGCGAAACCGTCGTCGTCAACGCTGTCATCGGACGATTGGGAGAAGCAGGTGAATCAGCGGGCGCTGCGCCTGCGAAAGCGGCAGAACCTGCCAAGGCCGCTGAGCCGGAACCCGCAAAAGCTGCCGAAGGCGGCCCAACGCGCGACGATCCGGCGGTTGCCGCGTTGCAAAACCAGGCCAAGCCCTTGGCACCCGGCGAATCTGCTGCTGTAAAAACACCCGAAGCTGCGCCGATTCCCGCTGCACCGGCTGCTCCTCCTACCGCCGCTGCCAGCGAAGAAAGCGACGGGAAAAAGGTTCGTTCGTCGCCGCTGGTTCGCAACATCGCGCGCGAACACGGCGTCAATCTGGAAGAAGTTCCCGGCACTGGACTTGGTGGCCGCGTGACCAAAGAAGACATTCTGGGCTTTGTTGAAGGACGTAAAGGTGCTCCTGCACCAGCGGCAGTTCCCGCTGCTCCGGCGGCTCCGGCAGCCCCTGCTGCGCCAGCCGCTCCGGTTGCACCTGCTGTACCGTCTGCACCGGCACCTCTTCCAACTGTTCCCGCTTATGCCACAGGCGACCGGGTCACCATTGAGCCTATGACCAACATGCGCCGCCGCATCGCGGAAAATATGCTTGCCAGCCGCCGCACTTCGGCGCACGTGACCACCTTCTTCGAAGTGGATTTCACGAACATCGCACGGCTGCGCGACAAACTGAAGAAGAGCTTTGAAGCGCAAAACGGCACCAAGCTGACTTTCCTGCCGTTCGTCATCAAAGCGACGATTGACGCGCTGAAAGCATTGCCGATCGTCAATGCTTCTGTCGAAGGCGAAAACATCGTGTACAAACACGATTACAACATCGGCATTGCCGTGGCCCTGGATTGGGGCTTGATCGTGCCGGTCATCAAACAGGCTGACGCGTTGAGCATTACTGGCCTGGCCCGCTCTTCGCAGGATTTGGCGACTCGCGCTCGCGGCAAACAATTGAAACCGGACGAAATTTCCGGCGGAACGTTTTCCATCACGAACTTCGGTTTGTATGGCGGCTACACCGCTACGCCGATCATCAATCAACCGCAAGTGGCGATTCTTGGAATGGGCGGCATCCACAAAAAACCGTGGGTGGTTGAAACTAAGGACGGAGATGCCATCGCGATTCGTCACATCGGCGTAATGAGCCTGTCGTTTGATCACCGCATCATTGACGGTGCTGTCGGCGACCAGTTCCTGGCACACATCAAAAAGACGATTGAAACGACTGATTTTTCGGCGTTGGTGTAAAACAGGAGATGGGAGTCAGGAGTTGGGAGATGGGCGATTTCCCAACTCCTGACTCCTATCTCCCAACGTCCAATGACAATTTGCGAAACGCGTTATTTCGACCTGCTTCCTTATGGCGAAGCGCACGAACTGCAAAAGCAGTTGGTCGAAAAGCGCAAAGCGGACGAAATTCCCGACACGTTTTTGCTGCTTCAACACCCGCACGTCATCACCTTGGGACGGGCAGCAGATCAAACGAACATTCTGGCGGATGAGGCAATGCGCACGAAGTTCGGCGTTGAGCTTCACGAAACCGGGCGCGGCGGAGACGTTACCTATCATGGTCCGGGGCAATTGGTCGGCTATCCGATCATTAAATTATTGCCCGGTCGCCAGGACATTCGCCGTTATGTGCGCGACCTTCAGGAAGTGCTGATCCGAACCGCTGCGGATTTTGGCGTCGAGGCTGAGCCGCGCGGCGGCGAACACGTCGGCGTTTGGGTCGGCAATGACAAGCTGGCCGCCATCGGCATCCGAATTTCCAGATGGGTGACGATGCACGGCTTCGCGTTTAATGTAACAACCGATTTAACGTATTTTGATTTGATCGTACCCTGCGGATTGCGCGGGCACGGCGTGACTTCACTCCAACAACTCACCGGCAAGCAGTTCGCGTTACAAGAAGTCGCCGAACGTGTGACACAGCACTTCGGCGAAGTGTTTAACCGCTCGATTCACTAAAATGCTCTATGCGCAAACTCTCGCTCACCCAGCAAATCTTCATCGGACTTATCATTGGCATTCTCGTCGGCTACGTGATTCATCGTGCAGATCGCGCGCCGGCTTTGCAGCAACAACTGGTTCAATCAATCAACGGCCTGGACGCTGACCCACAAGCCAAAACAGATGTACTGGCAGCGCTCAACCGTGTGGACACGCCAGCCAAAGCTGCCGAATTCATCAATACGGTCAGCAAATCCAACTTACCCGCACCAGCGAAAGATCAAGTCATGGCTTCCGCCAAAGAACTTGATGCCGCCTACAAACACAAAGAAGAATGGATTCAGTGGGTGCGCGTGCTCAGCCGCATCTTCCTCAATCTAATTAAGATGCTGATCGCGCCGCTGATTTTCTCTACGCTGGTCGTGGGAATCGCGGGCGCTGGCGATATGCGAAAAGTCGGACGTGTTGGGATAAAAGCGATGGCGTATTTCACCATGGCGACACTTCTGGCATTGGTCATTGGCCTGATTGCCG
>CAZXHW010000371.1:0-2216 GCA_964639915.1 uncultured Heliomicrobium sp. | reverse complement strand
GAACAAAGCGCAGAAGCCAAGGAAATTGCTGCCAACGCCAGCAAAATGACGCCGCAAAACCATATTGTGAACGTCTTTCCGACCAGCCTGTTTAAATCTCTGGCCGAAAATGACGTGCTGCAAATTGTTGTGTTCAGCTTGATTTTCGCTGTGGCGCTGGCAGGAATCGGCGAAAAGGCGCGACCGATGATTGCCTTTTGCGAATCGCTTTCCGAGGCGATGTTCAAGTTTACAAACTACGTCATGAAGTTTGCGCCGTGGGGGGTCGGCGCGGCCATTGCCGTCACGGTCGGCGGCAAAGGCTTATGGGTGCTGTGGAATCTGGCCAAACTGATTCTGACGCTTTATGGCGCGCTGGCTGTCTTCATTCTGATTGTGCTCGTCCCTGTTGCGTTCATGATCCGGTTGCCGTTCAAGCGATTTTTCCAACTGGTCAGAGAGCCAGCAACATTGGCTTTTGTGACGACTTCCAGCGAATCGGCATTTCCGAAAGCCCTCGAAAACATGGAGCGCCTGGGCGTGCCGCGCCGCATTGTCAGTTTCATTCTGCCTCTAGGTTACAGCTTCAATCTCGACGGTTCGACGCTGTACCTCTCGCTCGCCGCAATGTTCGTCGCGCAAGCCGCCAACATTCACCTTTCTATCGGCCAGCAAATCACGATGCTGCTGACATTGATGCTTTCAACCAAAGGCATTGCCGCCGTGCCGCGCGCTTCGCTGGTGGTACTGGCTGGCACGCTGGCGCAATTCGGCTTGCCGCTGGAAGGTATCGCGCTGATTTTAGGCGTAGATGAATTTATGGACATGGCGCGCACAGCGACCAACGTCATCGGCAACTGCCTGGCAACGGCAGTCGTCGCTCGCTGGGAAGGCGAATTCAACGATGCGGGCAATGAAATCGTCGAGCCGATTCCGGCTGACGTTTCTCCGCATCATCACTAAGTTGGCCGCTGGAATTGGTTGGGCGATATGGATGTTCTTTTCTCGCTTCAAAATTTGACGTTTGAATGGGATTCAAACAAAGCAGAATCTAACATCAAAAAACATGACGGCGTAACGTTTGAACAAGCTGCTGAAGCTTTTTTCGATCCATTTTTCCAATCTGGTGACGCTTGGGTCAAAAACGAGCAGCGAGAGTTCATCATCGGTTATACTCTTTCGCAACAACTTCTACTGGTTGTTTTTATAGAGCGAGGGACTAGAACGCGAATCATTTCTGCACGTCAAGCCACTCGCGCTGAAAGGAAACTATATGAACAAGCCTAAAGAAACTTTACCTAAAGACATTTTGGTTGCTGAAGAAGGGTTTGAACTTCGATTTCGCCCAAGAGAATCGTCCAGCTTGACCATTCAGATTCCTGACGACGTGCTGGCCTCATTACAGAAAATTGCAGACAGCCGTGACATGTCAGTTGAATCCCTGATCAAACTCTATGTTGGGCAGGGGCTGAGACAAGATTCGATAAAGCAACTTGGAGAGCGTGGGCTGGAAAAGGCCGCGTAACCTGAAACAGACATTGTTGCTTGGTAGTAAATCTATGAGATCACTAAAAGACAAATTGCCGAAACCGGAATGGCTGAAGATCAAGCTCAACATGGGCGAAGACTTTCTGGAAGTCCGCCGGATGATGAATGATCTGAACCTGAACACGGTTTGCCAGGAAGCTCGCTGCCCGAACATTTACGAATGCTGGTCGAACCGCACAGCGACTTTTATGATCGCAGGCGACGTTTGCACGCGGCGTTGTGGATTTTGCGCCGTCAGCAAAGGCGAACCGAAACCGCTGGACGTTGGCGAACCGATGCACGTCGCCGAAGCGGTTCAAAAGCTGAACCTGCAACATGCCGTCATCACAGGCGTCAATCGCGACGACAAATCTGATGGTGGAGCCGAACACTGGGCGGCAACGATCAAAGCCGTTCGCACGGTCAACCCAGAATGCAAAGTCGAAGTCCTGATTCCCGATTTTGAAGGTAATGAAGAAGCGTTGCAGGTGGTGCTAGACGCGCAACCAGACGTGTTGAATCACAATACTGAAACTGTTCCGCGTTTGTATCGCCGGGTCCGTCCGCATGCGCAATACGCTGAATGGACGATGAAACTGCTTCGCCGGGCCGCTGAGTACCGCGACAAAGTTATGCCAACAATGCTGACCAAGTCAGGAATTATGGTTGGCTTAGGCGAAACAACGGAAGAAATCATTGAAACCATGCGC
>CAZXHW010000370.1:0-7818 GCA_964639915.1 uncultured Heliomicrobium sp. | reverse complement strand
GCACGGAAAAGTATGTGTCGTATGTGGCGACGGACAATGTGCAGGGTGGCGTGATGGCGGCGGAGCGATTGGCGGAACGCTTGGGCGGCAAAGGCAAAGTCGCTGTGCTGGGACTAAAAGCTGGTTCGGTTTCTACCGACGAACGCGAGCGCGGGTTTCAGGACACAATCAAACAGAAATTTCCGGGCATTCAGATTGTGGCTTTTCAGTACGGCGAAGCCAGTCGCACAACTTCCATTGATCGGGCGACGGACATTTTGACAGCGCATCCTGACTTGAATGGCTTCTTTGCGTCGAACGAACCGGCGACGGTTGGCGCGGCACAAGCGATCAAGCAAAAAGGCGCAGCGGGCAAAATTATTCTGGCTGGTTTCGATTCCAGCCCGAACCTGATTGAAGATTTAAGCGCCGGAGCGATTGATTCCCTGGTGATTCAAAATCCGTATCGAATGGGATACGACGGTGTGAAGTCACTGGTGGACAAATTAAACGGTAAAACGCCAGAGCGACGAATTGATACGGGCGTCAAGCTGGTGACAAAGGAAAACCTGGCCTCACCGGAGATTCAGCAGTTACTGGGAACAAAGTGACAACCTTATCAAGTTGCAGAAGCCCGCACGCAGTAAGGGCGCATTACGCTCATACTGTGTGCGAGCTTCTGCAGTACGTACAAAAAAAGAGGAGTCTTTTCCGTGAAATATCAAAATGCTGCGCAAATGGTTTTATTTGGAATGCTGTGTTTTTGCATTGCTCCTGCAGCGGCAGAAAATGCCGCACAGAGCGCTAAAGTCACGCCGCTGCTAACGAAAGATTTGGTTGGATTGGCTGGCAAGGAAGGCACAATGCTGACGGTGGAATACGCGCCAGGCGCTGTGTCTGCCAAACATAGACACAACGCGAATACGTTTGTTTATGTGCTGGAAGGTTCGATTGTCATGCAGGTCGAAGGCGGCAAAGAAGTGACGCTTGGCCCCGGCCAGACGTTTTACGAATCACCGGCTGACATTCATGCCGTCTCAAAGAATGCGAGCGCCACTCAACCTGCCAAGTTTCTGGTCTTTTTCGTTAAGGATAAAGACGCCCCGGCGTCTGTTCCCGTAAAGTAAAAAGAAGCGCTGGAAGAAGATTCCGCCATACCTCCTGGTTGCTGCTACTTCAGTTTGAAGTCGCTGATGCGTTGGCAAGCAGCCAGTTCAATTGTATTGCCAGCGGCTTCCGCTTCTTTGCGCAGAGCTACACGCTGCGTTGCATCCCAGGACAGTTTCGCTGAATCCTCTCTGACCGGTTTTGCCAGCAGCAAATAACGACCGGGCGCGATGTTTTTGAACTGGAAAACCCCTTCGCCGGTGGTGTTTATTTGCGCGTAACGCAACACATCATCGGCGTTTTCTTTTTCGGCAGGGATCAAGTGGATTGCCTGTTTGCCTTTTGAAGCGTCAGGCAGGCTGCCTTTTAACCCGGCTGCGCCTTCTGCAATGGTGATAGTGACGCCGGTCAGTTTTTCGCCTGCTTTTAGTAAAGCCCCAATTCGACCAATGTTAGGAGTCGCGGTCGCCGTGGCTGTAGGTTTGCGTACTGTCGTACTGGCTGCTGGCGTCACTGATGCAATGGAGCGAACGTACCAATTTTCATCTGGCAAGCGCACGGCCAAGCGCCAACGTCCAGCTTCCAGATTACGAATGATGAAATCTCCGCTTGGGGACGGTACTAGAGGGCGTTGAAGGCTTGCCAGCCGAGCCTTGTTTGCTGCTTCGTCGCGCTGCGCAGTCAGCAAAATTTCTTCGGTGAACGAACGACGCGGTGAAGGGCAAGCTGCAGCGGAATTGGCCGCAGCTCTTTCAATCACAACCTTTCCACTAAGTAACGCCAGCGGCGTCAAACCAAGCTGAATCCCTGACACATCTGCGCCGCGAACCGAAACGTGGCGGCTTTCGGAAACGGAATCGCTTTCGTTCGCGCCGCCTCCGCGCCTAGCAGAGATTTCGTATTCTCCATCAGGGATGTTGTAAAACGCGAAGCCGGAAGTTTGGCTTCGGTCCATTTGAACCGTGGTTGCCACGATGGAATCCGTTCCAGCCAGACTCAACCGAATTTCTGTCGCGCTAAAATCGTTATTGTTCGGCTGATTGCCTACTTGATTTGTTGTTTTGTTGGTTGTTTGGGCGAGGATGACTTTGCCGCCAATCGAGCGGCCTTTTTCCGCGCGATAGCGAATATCAATGCCGGATAATTCATCGCCCGGACGAACCGGCAACGCAATCGCCGCATCGCGCGCCGAAGACGGATAGTATGTCGGCGCATCTTCTCTATAAGGGGAAAGTGATGCTCCTAGTCCGCGGCCTTGTCCCATTTGTCCTGCCTGAACGACGTAAGTGCCCGGACTCAACCCGTAAATGCGATACATACCGCGATCATCGGTTCGCCAGCTTCGCGCTACTCCGCGCACGGCTGACAGTTCGTCGGCTTCGCCATTCAAGTTGCCAATACGAATTGCGCTGACGCTGACACCGGTCAGGGCTTCGCCGTTGGCGTTGTGGACTTTACCTGTGATGACGCCGCCTTTGATTAAGCTGATGGTAGCAACTTCGCCAATCCGATACAGGTTGCTACGGTTTTCTTCTTCGCCTTCGGAAGCTGCTTCGGGCAGCGGCGCAACATAACCCGGTGTCGAAGCCGAAATCGCATAGGAAGCAGGAAGCAGATTGACGAATTCGAAATTGCCTTCATCGTCGGTGACTGCTTGTGAAGGCATTGCGGTTGGCGCGCCCGGACCTTGCCTGCGTACGGCAGCGCGGCCAAAGGGAATTGCCACGACAGGAATGTTCGCCAGCGGTTGGCCATCGTCGCCAATCACGCGGCCTTTGATGGAGCCGGATTTTGGCAACTCCTGCTTGTCGGCGGCCGGTTGTTGTGCCGAGGCAATTGCCGCCAGACAGAAGAGCGAAATGAGCAAACGTATAACGGATTGAAACTTCATATTCATTACTGAGCCAAATTAAGAGGCAGCGTGATGTTTGCCGGTGTTGCGGCTGTGACGGTCACTGTCTGGCGAACGTCCGGCAGCCGAGGTTGTTGCTGACCCGTCGTCCCAGCTTGTCCTCCACGTCCTTGTCCGCCTTGGCCTCTGCCGCCCGGCCCGCCGCCAAGCGATCCGGTCAAACGCACCTCGTAGCTTCCCGGCAACAAGTTTTCGATTCTGAATTGTCCGTCAGCTTCTACTCGCGCGCTGTTGCCTCCGCCAAAGCCTCCTTGGCCAGTTGCAGCCGCCGCGCTTAATGAGCGTGCCGAAACCATCAGTCTGGCTCCAGCAGGCAACGTTCCACCCGTGACAACTACACGGCCTTGAATGACAGCCGAGCCGTAACCAACAACAATGCGAATGCCTGCAACTTGTTCGCCTGACGTTAATTCGATATCGCCATTGATCGGCGAGCCGTTCCGCTCAATGCGGATCAATTTGAAAGCGCCGCCCTGACCGCCAAACCCTCCGCCGCCGATGCTCACCCGAGCCGATCCGGGAGCCAAACCTCCAATGCGAAAGATTCCTTCGGGGCTGACGCCTGACATGCTGTTTCGGCCTGAAGTGCTTCCTACGCCTTGTCCTGGTGCTTGGCGTTGCGCCTGCTGCGGATTGCGCGAATTGGCAAAGACCATCAACTGCGAAAGTTTGCCCATCACAGTCGGGTCGTTCGAACCTTCGATGGAAACGATGCCCGCGATGGAAGCGCCGCGAATGACTTTGACTTCAACGCCGGATGTGTCGTCACTGGAAATTTCAAAGCTGGTTGGGTCACTGTAAAAATCGCCAGAGCTCGGCGTGCCGCTCGAAAAATTAAGCGGTGTAGCCGATGCCGCATATCGTCCGGGCATCAAGCCAGTGATTTTGAATTCGCCTTTTTCGTTGGATGTGCCGTTGCTTCCCGCTGCGGGTTGAGGCGGTCCGCCGCGACCATTCCGAACTTCTTTGGTTACATTGATTGTCACGCCCGCAACGGGCTGGCCGCTTTGTGAATCCAGCACCTTGCCCAAAACCGAATACGCTTTCAGCGGGCCGCCCAATCGAATGTTGATGTTTTCAGCGACAGTGCCTTCAGAAATTTCGATGATCTGGGCTTCGGATTGTTCAGTCGCGCTGGGGTGATATGTCCTGGCGTAACTGGCCCGGCGAGCGATGGCTGGGCCTAGCCGATTGTCACCGTCGTTTCCTGCACTGACCAGATAACGCCCTGGGGGCAGGCCATAAACGCGGTAAACGCCGCGGTCATCCGTTTCCAAGCCAAACCGGCCACCTGCGGAAGGCCGAACCTGACCGGTTTCATTGACCGTCATCAGGTTGATGCGTTCGGCAATGATCGGACGATCGTTGTTGTCGCTGACTCGACCTGTAATGACTCCGCCGCGCGCCAATGTGAAATCAACCTGTGTAACTGCTTGCCCATCGCTGACATTCACAGCCCTACCGCCTGCTGCTCCACCAGGGCCGCCAAAGCCTCCCGGATTGCCGGGGCGACCGCCCGGCTGTGCTTGAGGATTAGGCAATGCCGTGCTGGTAACGACAAAGGTTTCTGTCATCGGAACAACCCGATACGCACCGGCCACAAGGCCAGTGAATTTATAAAGCCCGTTTTCATCAGTTGCTGTTTGAGGAACTTGCTCCTGCTGCTGATTTGGCGAGGGGCGCAGGTTTTGGCTGGAAATCAATGCCATTGGAATTCCAACGGCGGGCGCTTCGCCAAGCTTGACCATGCCACTGACAGTTGCAGTGCCAGTTGGACGGATCGGTTGCTGAATAGATTGCGAAGCCGCTGGCAATGAAAGCACCAGCAGCAAAATCAGGCAGGATGCGAAGCGGAGAGAAAAAAACATAGCCGACTCCTTGTTCTCTTTGTCACCCGGATTTATTCACGGATGACAGTAAAGACGAAAAAGCAGTCGGCTTGGTTGAGTAAATTTTGTTGCAGCTTTTTAAGGCGCGATGTAATTCGTCAGTGATAATTCGTTATAGCTGGTGTAAAGCTTCTCGTCATAATCCTTCAGAAACACTGTCATCTTTTGCAGCAACGTGGTCAGCCTGTGGCCGGGTTGGCGCGCTGGATGCGGGCCGCGTCCGGCGATGGCGCGGATGAACAGGCTTTTATCCGTCAACGGCAGCTTGCGAACGTTTTCCGCAAAATCTCCGAAAACACCGTTTTGAAACAGGTATTGTTCAACATTGGACAGGTAAAACGCCGTCACCGTGTAGCCATTCTTTTTCAGGTAATCAGCGACCGACGCAATTCCTTTTTTGCCTGCAAAATCCGCAACAACGGGAATAATCAGGTTTTTGCGATGCAAGTCGCGGACAAACTCAAAATCTTCACGTATGGCCAGAAAGTTTCCTTGTTTTCCGCTTAAATCTTCGCCGGCGAGAATTTCTTTCAGCGTAGGGAAATAACCGCCCCAACCGCCGCCCCCGTCTGTCCGGTAAGAAATCGCCAGCCCTTCGTCAGAGAAGCTTTTGTACACATACTCCAACGCCGCTTTGTCGCTTTCCGACAAAGGGAATTTAAAATCTTCCTGAATCAGTTTGCGGATTTCGGCGAGGTTGGCTTGATAAATTTTTTCGTCTACAGGGGGCGTGCTGAAAAACGCGAGTAAGTCATTGATCGGAGCATTGGCCGCCGGGGCTTTTTCTTTGGGCAAAGGGCGGCTCAGGAGTTTGGATAAAAACTGCGCCGGCGTGTCGGAAACCTGAAAGATCGCCTTGTACATCAGGTGCTGAAGAATAGCCTGCCGACGAATATCAAATAGAAAAACGATCTGCGGGCGTGTTTTGGCAATGTAGGTGAAATTTTGTTCTGGTCCTACGCCCAGATATGCGCCGCCGGTTGTGCCGACTTCGCGCATTTTGCCCACCACGTGCAAGTAAGAGGTTTCGTTGGAAGTGAAATTATCTGAACGGAAAGAGCCGCCTTCTTCGGAAAAGTCGCGGCTGAGCTTGGAAAACTCTTCTGCCGAAAACTTGTCAGGCTGTTTTGGTTTCGCCTGCTCCGGTTGGGCGACCGGCACCGCTGCTTTTGGTGGTTGCGCTTGGGGCTGCGTTTGTGCGGCTGTCTGCCCGGATGCAACCGTTGCACCGATGAACAGAGCAAAGCTCAGCGTTACTGCCGAAAACAACTTTTGCCAATCAAACGCTTGGCGACTGCCACTGAAAGACTGCATAACTTTTTTTACCTCCAGTTTGAATCGAGGCCGTCTTTATACTCGAAATTCAGGAATGTTCGCCAGAAGACCCTGCCAACAAAAGTAAAAACATTCGATTCAGATTTTATGGGATGGAAGCTGAAATGAATGGTCAGACAAGGAAGAAGAGGAACCGCGCCTGACCCTCCGCGTAGATCAGGCGCAGCCTTCCCCCTGGCAAGCGTTCGCGTTAACCGCGCTCACCTGCCGGGAACTGTAGAAAATAGAAAAATCGCTAGCATTAATGCGGAATCACTGTTGTTCTTTCCGGTGTTCAAGACGTGGCGCGCTTCTTTTTAGTCACAACTCGGCTTCTAAATTTTCTTCAGAATTCTTTCTGATTACTTTTTCAGATTGAGCCGTTGTGCCTGTTTCTGTGCTTTTAATGCCAACTCGGTGGCAAGAAAACAATGTGCCTGAGTCATCGCGGTTTCAGTGCGATTGAGAATGTCGTTGATCAGTTGTTCGCCGTACGTCAGCGGTACGTCTGTGCAATCAATTCGTTGTACGCCTTTCTGGTCCACTAGAAACAGATGGTTGGCGCCTGCCTTTCCAGCGATGTCCACGTTCTTGCGGACTTCGATGTAGCCTTCGGTTCCGAGTACTGTCAGCCGGGTGTCGCCCCAGGTTGGCAATCCGTCAGGCGTGAACCAGTCCACGCGAATGTAACCTGTGCCTCCATCGCCGCGCAGCATTGCATCGCCAAAATCTTCCAAGCCCGGCCATTGCGGGTGATTGACATTGCCAACTTGTGAAGCGACGACTTCGGCTTTGGTGGATCCGGTGAAGTACAAAAACTGATCGTATTGGTGCGCCGCAATTTCACACAAAATGCCGCCGTATTTTTCGCGCTCGAAAAACCACGCTGGACGCGTTTGAGGATTCATCCGATGTGGCCCCAATCCGATGGTTTGAATCACTTTGCCAATGGCTCCGGCCTTGACCATCTCAGCGGCTTTAATCGTCGCTTTGTTTTCAAATCGTTCGCCAAACAGAACCGACCAAATGCGATGTGTTTGTTCCTGAACGCGGCGCACCTCGGCAAGCTGTTCCAGCGTAGTGACGCCTGGTTTGTCCACCATGAAATCCTTGCCGTGGCGCATCGCTTCAATTGCAAGCGGAGCGCGCTCCACGGGAATCGAAGCCGAAACGACAAGCTGGATCGTTTTGTCTTCCAGAATTTCTTTTTCGCTGCGCGCAAGTTTGGCTTGCGGAAAGCGTTTCGCGAAATCAGCAGCCAAGTTGGCTTCTTTGGCAAAGAAGGAAACCAATTCGCTTCCGGCACGCAATACGGTTTCGGTTTGGCCGTTGATGTGGGCGTGATTCAAGCCAATGACTGAAAATCGAATTTTAGGTTTGTTTTGATTCGTCATAAGTTATCGCACCGTAAAATCCATCCACTGTTCAACCTGCCCGACTTTCTTTTTCGCCAATGCGTCGGTCACGATTACACGCAACAGATAATCGCCCGGCGGGAATTTATTCAGCAGCATCTGGCCAACAAAATCGAAGCGTTTCGAATTTGCCTTTGCCGGAAGCTCGATTGATTTCGGCGGCAATTGCTTGGTCAATTTTCCGTCGCGGTAAATTTCCGCC
>CAZXHW010000369.1:0-7838 GCA_964639915.1 uncultured Heliomicrobium sp. | reverse complement strand
ATCAAACAAGGCGACCGCGTAGCCACGATGGCCTGGAACGGGTATCGCCACCTGGAAGTGTATTATGCCACGCCGTGCATGGGCGCCGTGCTGCACACATTGAACCTGCGGCTTTCGACCACCGATCTGGAATACATTGTTAACCACGCGGAAGATTCCGTGATTTGCATTGACGATGATCTGTTGCCGATTCTGGAAAAACTCGCCGGTAAGATTCCCACCGTCAAGCACATCATCGTGATGAACAATACGGGCAACAAAGCCTCCGACGCCCTGGCGGCGTCCGCCACAATTCACGATTATGAAGAGTTGATCGCGGGCGAACCAACCGAATTCACCTGGCCGGACATTGACGAAAACTCGCCGATGGGGCTTTGCTACACCAGCGGAACCACTGGGCATCCGAAAGGCGTGATGTACACGCATCGGTCGAACTACATCCACACGCTCACGGGTGGGTTGCCGGATTTGCTGGGATTGAAACGCGACGATACGGTAATGGCTGTTGTGCCCATGTTTCACGCGAATGCCTGGGGATTGCCATACATTTGCATGATGCTGGGGCTGAAACAGGTGTTCCCCGGTCCGACAATGGATGGCGCTTCGGTTTGCCAGTTGCTGCAGGACGAAAAAGTCACTTTCACTGGCGGCGTGCCAACCATTTGGATGGGCGTTATTAGCGAACTGCAAGCCAATCCCGGGAAGTACGATTTGTCTACTTTGCGCGAAATGGTGTGCGGAGGGTCTTCGCCGCCACGCGCGATGATTGACTGGCTGGAAACCAATTTGGGTGTGGACTTCATTCAAGCCTGGGGCATGACGGAAACTTCGCCGCTTGGGACGGTTTGCCGCCTGAAACCAAAGATGAAGGCATTGCCGCGCGAAAAACAGCTCGACGTCAAACAGCGCGCGGGCATTTACGCGCCAGGATTGAAGCTGCGCATCGTCAACGATTTCGGCGAAGAAGTTCCGCACGATGGAACTTCTATGGGACGACTGTTAATTAAAGGGCCGTGGATCGCTTCCACGTATTTCCGGACCGAACCGACGCCAGACAAATTCCCAGATGGGTGGCTAGATACAGGGGACGTCGCTACGCTGGACACGGAAGGCTACATGGCCATTGCTGACCGTTCGAAAGATTTGGTCAAAAGCGGCGGCGAATGGATTTCATCGGTTGATCTGGAAAATGCGATTATGGCCATTCCAGGCGTCGCGGAAGCCGCTGTAATCGCCGTCGTTCACCCGAAATGGGACGAACGTCCGTTGGCTTGCGTTGTCAAAAAAACCGGCGTGGACCTGACCAAAGATCAAATTTACGACTCCTTGCTGAAGAGCTTCGCCAAATGGTGGATGCCCGACGACATTATCTTCATTGACGCTGTGCCGAAAACCAGCGTCGGCAAATTCGACAAGAAAGTGCTGCGCGAACAGTTCAAAGACTTTCAGTTGAACTCATAATCGCCTGAATCAGTACCGCGCGCGTGAGGAAGCGGACTTTCACGCAAGCCATCGCTTGCTCACGCGCACGGTACTATACCAATCAAACGGAACAGCAAACTTTGAGAATCACACGTGTTTACACAAAGACTGGTGACGCTGGCGAAACTTCGCTGGTGGACGGCAGCCGCGTCAAAAAAAGCGATCTGCGCGTCGCGGCTTACGGCGATGTTGACGAATTGAATTCCTTGCTCGGCCTGGCACGCGTTGGCTTGCTGGATCAGCAGCTTGACGACGAGCTTGGCAAAATCCAAAACGAACTGTTCGTCGTTGGCGCGGATTTGGCCAGCCCGCTGACGATTCAAGTTCCCCGCGTAGACGAAACGCACATTACCGAAATGGAGCAGTTGATTGACGCTCTGCTGGAGGAACTGGAGCCGCTGCGTGAATTCATCTTGCCAGGCGGAACGCAGTTTGGAGCAACCTTGCATCTGGCGCGGTGCGTCGCTCGACGAGCCGAGCGCAATATCGTCGCATTGTTGGCCGAACACGAAATCAATCCGCATTCGCTGACGTATTTGAACCGATTGTCTGATTTGCTGTTCGTGATGGCTCGCGTCGCCAATCATCGCGCAGGCGTGAAAGAGCAATCGGCCAATTTCAGCTCCCGCGGGAAGAAGTGAAGGAGAGAAAGAGGGATAGAGAGATGGGGAGACGGAGAGAAAATCATATTTCGTTCCCTCACTCTCTCTTTCACTCCGTCCCTCGTTTCCAAAACGCATGCGCCAAATTCTGATTTTCAGCGCAATCTTTCTGGCAGTTCCTCTGGCGCTATTCGCGCCGTTTACAGGCTTAATCAGTTACGTTGCCATCGCGTACATTCGTCCCCACGAATGGGCGTATATGCCAAATGCGCCAATTTCGATGGCGGTGGCGGTGGCGACGCTGATTGGCTACGCCGTCTTTGAACTGACTCGCCGAGCGCCGCAGTTAATCCCAAACTCATTACTGCTGTTGTTGTGGGCGCAGGTTTCAGCCGCAACATTTTTCGCCTATTCGCCGGACTTGGCGCAGGGCAAATGGATCGAATTCAGCAAAACCATTTTGATCGCCTTGCTGATGACGGCGATGGTGGATTCGGAAAAACGCGCTCGATGGTTGCTGCTGGGAACGGTTGCAGCGATTGGTTTTCTGGCTTTTCGATCCAACGTCGGCATTTTGCTGGCCGGAGGACAAACTCGAATTTTCGGCCCAGGCGGAGCTTTCGAAGACAACAACGATTACGCACTGTTACTGAACGTGGCCGCGCCAATTGCGTTTTACGTCGCTCGCGCTGAAGCGAATCGCTGGCTAAAAAGAGTCTGCTACATGCTATCGGCGATGATGATGATTACAGTGATCTTTTCGCTGTCGCGTGGAGGCTTTCTGGGGTTGTGCGTCATCTTGCTGGGGCTGGCACTAAAATCAAAATACAAAATGGCTGGTGTGCTGACTGTGCTTCTGGCGGGTTCAATCACGTTCGCGTTGCTGCCAACCCAGGTGGTTGAACGAGTCAGAACAATTCGCACCGCCAGCGAAGCGGACCAATCGGCGCAGATGCGGTTCGATGCCTGGCGGGTTTCGCTACAAATCATTGCTGACTATCCAGCGCTCGGCGTTGGACCAAGAAATATGCTGGAGCTTTACAACCGCTACCAGCAAACTGACAACGTCCGGGTTTCGCACAATTCGTTTTTGCAGATTGCTGTGGATGCAGGCTTGCCTGCGTTGCTGATGTTTCTGGGTTTGATCGCGCTGAGTTTATGGCGGCTTCGTGGATCAAGAAAGCTGCTGAAAAGTCGTTCGCCGGATTCGCAACTGATTCTTTATTCTCACGGGTTGGAAGTCGCGCTGATTGGATATGTGGTTTCGGCAAATTTCCTGAGCCGCCATGACCTGGAATTGCTGTACGAGATTTTTGCGCTGGCCACAAGCTTTCACGTGCTGACGCGCGAGGCGGCAATGGAAACTCAATTTGCGCCGGTCAACGCCGCGATTTCAGCCAGCAATTCAGCGTCGGCATCAACCGGGCAAGCGTAATACCACCAGTTTTTTTTCTGCGTCCATCCTTCTTCTTCGGCCAGTTCGTCGCCCCACAAACAAACGCTTGATCGAGTGGTTAATCCCCTCATCTGGTCGTCAGCCTGCCGAATTCGTTCTTCGAAGTTTTGCTGTTCGGCGAGCGGAGCAACCTCTAACGCTTCTTCCAACAACTGGCGCGCGTCCAAATCGTTCAGGTAATCATCCAGCGTCAATGAATATCCGCGCTCGACCGATTTGACGACTTTTTCCCAGCTTTCGACCAGTCCGGGCAAACCACGCTCGGCGACCTGAAAGGAGCAGCCTTTTTCACGCAAAAACTCACGAACTTCTTCACTCATTCTCTCCTCCTCTCGATGAACCTCGTTTGCTTTGACGGCGGAAGTACGCTTCGCCATCGCTCGGTTTGAAATACGTTCGGATAATTCCATCGGCGTTGAATGCCAAAAAAGCGCCAGTCGTTTTATCAAAACGAGTTACAACGCCATCGCTTCGCACCGCTTCCAGCACGCTGGGGTCCAACTGGCGATCCCGAAGCTCTTGCGCTTGACGCAGATATTCTTCCTTGCTGATAGAACCAAATTCGCCGCCGTGTTTGTCGTAATGATCCGAAAATTTCTGCCGACTGGCAAAGCCAATTTCCGTGCGAACAGCCGTCGAGGATTTCGGGGCAGCGATCGGCGTACTTTGAATTTGCGAAGGCGCCGAGCTTGTCTGACGACAAGCCCCTGTCAGCAAAGCCAAAGCAATCAATAACATTGGCACTAACCAGCCCCAGGTTCGTGCTAATTTCCTTTCGAAAAACGTAAGGGAGTAGTTCATAAAAAACGAAGACGAGTGACAACTCCAAAGTCGTCACTCGTCGGTAAATTGGTCTTGAAGATCGGTCGGCGAATCTAGCGAATACTCATCCCGCCCATTCCGCCCAGGCCTGCAAATGGATTTGTCTGTTCGGCTGGCGGAAGCTGGTCAACTTTCTCAGGCGCCAGCACGGACAAGCGATTGACGCAATTCGTACCAAGCCCCGTGCTGCGATAATCTTTGTTGCTGGCAACAGTGAAATACAGATTGACGGCTTCATCTTTCTTGCCCATCGCTTCGTAAACGCGAGCGATGTTGAAATCAATCAACGCAGTCACCGCGCCGGGCTTGGATTTCAACTTCTGATATTCAGCAATGGCTTCCTGGTTTTTGCCAGCAGATTCATATCGCTGGGCTAACGCCATCTGTGCCTGAAGTCCTACATCAGAATCTTTCCCGGACAATTCTTTGAAAGTGGTTTCGGCTTTTTCCGGCTCGAAATAGACCTGATGCACCGCAGCGTAGTAGCGGGCAAGGTCACCGTAATAAGACGAATAGTCGTTTGCCGCCTTGGTAAACGCTTCATAGGCTTTGCGATGTTTTTCGTCTTCCGAAGTGGCAACGTATCCTTGCGGATTCGCCGGAACCGGATTGGCAACCATAGCATCGTTCCAGCGAAACGCTTCTGCCAGAGCTTCCGCCGCATTGTTGGCGCGCCGCGAATAAATCATCCAACCGATGCCTACCACGGCAATGATCACCGCCGCGATGGTCAACCATTTCAGAATCGGGCGCGAATTACCTTTTGCCCAACTGGTCGTAGCCACGTATTGCTGCATTAATGGATCGCGCTTCAAATTCTGCGCGCTAGCTCGCCCTTTAGCCAATGTAGTACTCCTTCAGGATGAAAATTGGGGCTGGGAGGAAAACAAGAAAATAGCGGCCCCCCTTAATGATGTCAAGCCGTTCAAAATTCCGCTCTGTTGGCCAAATCCGGCTCAACCCTATAAGATTCAAAATATGGCATTTACCAAGATCACCGAATACGAAGGCATCACCGAATATAAACTTGACGCAAATGACTTGAAAGTCTTGCTGGTTCCGCGCCGCGCTGCTCCTGTGGCGGCCTTTATGGTCGTGTACCGCGTCGGTTCGCGCAACGAAGCCGTCGGCCACACCGGGGCTACGCATTTGCTGGAGCACATGCTTTTCAAAGGCACGCCAACCTACAACAAAAAGAATGGCACTCAGATCGCCGCCGTGCTGCAAAAGCAGGGAGCTGTTTTTAATGCCGACACTTGGTTTGATCGCACTCGGTATTACGAAATGCTGCCCAGCGACCAGCTTGAACTGGCCATTCACCTGGAAGCCGACCGCATGCGGAATTCGTTTATTGCCGACGAAGATCGCCAATCCGAAATGACCGTTGTTCGCAACGAACTGGATCGCGGCGAAAACGAACCTTCGCGAATTTTGGACGAACGGGTTTGGGCGATGGCGTTTCGTGAACATCCTTACCATCATCCGACCATCGGCTGGCGTTCCGATGTGGAAGGGATGGCAACATCGCGGCTGAAAGAGTTTTACGACGTCTATTACCACCCGAACAATGCCACCGCGATTGTCGTTGGCGATTTTGACGATCAAGCCGCGCTGGATTTAATTGCCAAGCATTTTGGAAAGATTCCTGCTTCGCCGCAACCGATTCCGCCGATGTACACCACCGAACCGCCCCAGCAAGGCGAGATTCGCTTCAAACTGCGACGCGCCGGTCAATTAGGCATCATCGAAATGGCATGGCGCATTCCTGACGCTCGCCACGAAGACACGGCGGCATTGACCTTGCTGGATCACATCTTGTCTGCTGGCGTCACTTCGCGGCTGTATCAGGCGCTGGTTGAAACCCAGATTGCTGTGGACGAACAAGCCCAGGCCAACCAATTTGTTGACGCGGGCTTATTTACGATTGAAGTGACGCTTCGTCCTGGCATCGAACACGCCGAAGCTGAAAAGGTCGTGCTGGAAGTAATCGAAAAACTGAAAACGGAAGACGTTTTAGAAAAAGAATTGCAGAAGGCAAAGAATATTATTTTGACGCAGATGATTTATGTCCGCGACAGTCCGTTTGGCGTGATCAGCGTGATTGGGGAAACCGAGGCATCTTCCGGATGGAAGCTTTTCATTGATCTGCCGAAAATGATCGAAGCCGTGACCGCCGAAGACATTCGCCGTATGGCCAACACTTACTTCACGGAAGACAACCGCACAGTTGGCTGGTTTATCCCCAAAGAAGAGGAATTTCCGGAAGAGGTGGAAGCATGAAAATGGCGTTTCTTATCGCGATGCTGTTGTGTGCAGCATCTGGAATAACAGCAATGGCCGGAAACCGGGTCATAATTTTCGAAGACATTACCGCCGAAGTAGCTTCGCCCCCGGCTGCATTGGCCTCTGGCGAAGACTTATGGGTAACGCTGTCCGATCTGACCAAAGCGACGAAATTTGTGTTGAAACCGCAGGGCGTTTGCCGTGACGTGCTGTGTTATCCGATTCCAAAAGCCCGCAAAGCCGCTTTTCTATCCACGCAAGGCAAGGCCACGTGGTTCAACTTGAGCGAATTTGCGCGATTGACCAAACAGCCCGCGGCGTATGACGCGGAAAATTCAACATGGTTTTTCGGCCCGCGCCCGGAAGAACAGAATCAGTTTGTTTCTTCGCTGATAGCGCCGAATTTCAGGCTGCCGGATGCGAACGGCAAGCTGCGGTCGCTGTCAGAATTTCGCGGCAAGAAAGTTTTGCTGCTGACCTGGGCTTCGTGGTGAGGCTGCCGGTTTGATCTGCCAGGATGGCAGAACCTGTACGCCGAATTGAAAAGCAAAAACTTCGAAATCATCTCTGTTGCTGAAGACACAGGCGGAATCAAAGACGCAGGCAAATGGATCGAAGCTGCCAAGCCGGAATACACCGTTTTGATTGATGAAAAACATTTGGTCACGCGGCTGTACAACATGGTCAATGTGCCGACAGCAGTTTGGATCAACGAAAAAGGCCGCATTGTTCGCCCGAACGAAGTCGCTTATGTGGATGACCGATACAAAGGCATGCACAAATTGGAAGCGGCGGAGTATCTGGCTGCAATCCGTGATTGGGCGGAAAACGGCGACCGCAGCGTTTATGCGCTCAGCGAAAAGGAATTGAAAGAGCGTCTGGCTCCGCAAAACCCTGATTGGGCACGTGCTTCGGCAGAATTTGCGTTGGCCGAATATCTTTACAAACAAGGGCAAGGACCGGCTTCGATTCGGCATTACAAAGAAGCGCAGAGGCTGAACCCTGAAAATTGGAATTACAAACGGCAGGCGTGGGCACTTTCGGACGCCGAAAAGGAATACGGAACCAGCTTTATGAAAGAAGTGCAAAAGCTGAATGGCAAACCGTATTATCCGCCGCGCCGTTTGCCCGAAACTAAAAAGAAAAACTAGGTAATCAATGAGCAGCAGTTCTTTTGCGTCACGCACGCATCG
>CAZXHW010000368.1:0-7843 GCA_964639915.1 uncultured Heliomicrobium sp. | reverse complement strand
AACAACCGACTCCCGACTCCCGACTCCCGACTCCCCATTAAAGCTGCCTACATTTCCCGATCCGCCATTGATCTGTTGCAAGCTGATCGGCTGAATGAATTGATTGTCACGGTCAGCGTTAACAGTGGTTTTTAGCGTGATGCGCGGAAACGGCGGCGAGCTGTTGGTCGTCGCGCCATCCACTTCCAGTATGGCGGCTCCCGCCGTAATATCCGCAATGACAAACGCGCCTTCCCGATTGGAGCGCGCACTGATATTGGAACCGACAACGCGAATTGCCACGCCTTCCAGCGGCGCGGGACTTGTTGATCCTGAACCAGTGGATTGCAAGATTCCGCTGACTGAAGTTTTGACGCGAAACGATGCCGCGCTGCGCGTTTCGCCTTGCGGAGTTTGGATCAGGACTTTGCCGGATTCCGCTCCGAAAGGAACGATGACCGACAACTGAGAGGAAGTCGCAGAAATCACGCGTGCCTGTGCAGAGCCGAAGCGAACCACATTGTCGGCAGCGTTGGCCGAAAACCCATTGCCATTGATGCTGATGGTTTGCCCGGCAACGGCAGGTTCTGTCACGCTGAAGCTGGTAACTGCCAGGATGGCGCTGGGCGTTCCCGCCAGATTCACGGCCACGGGATTGGATGACACTCCTGCGGCAACCAGCGCGACATTCACCAGGCTGCTGCCTTTCAAACTAAGCGGAATTTGGACATTCACCTGATCAAGTCCGATAAATCCCGGCGCTTCAACCGGCGTGACAGGAATTTCGATGCCACCGATGACTGCCTTTACGGAACCCGCAGCCACATTTCGGAGTCCAGTAGCGTACAAAATCAAAAACGCCGGACGCGTGTCTGTCCCCACATCAATTGGAGACGGGATCAAACGCCCAGGCGTAACCGGGTCGGGTTCAAATGGCGGATTCGGATCGAAAACAAACTGGCCGCTGGCATTAACCCGGCCTGTAACTGCCGCTGGAACGCCGATTCCATTGGAATTCGCAGTAAAAATGGCGGGCGCGTTTCCGGCAACACGGATTTGGCCGCGCGAAATCACTTGATCTCCGGCGACTGCCGATGTGACAACCACTTGCGCATCCCCGGCTGGAACATTCGGCGGAACCAGATAATTGATTTGCCCCGGCGAAACAAAAAATAACGGGGCCGGGACGCCGCCAACAGTCACAGAAGTTCCACCGAGCGTGGTCGGCAAAGGCTGCGTGGTCGCAACTTCAAGACCGGATGAAAGTTGAGTTCCGAAAGCTGCGGCAATTGAACTTTGTCCTAACGGAGCTGGAGAGCCGACGAAGCTGGCCGCCGATACTGTGGTGACGGATACGCTGTTTTGAACTGTGGCCGCGGCAAACGTTGCGGGCAGTAAACCACTGAACCGTAGCGCTGCTATTAGCAGCAATAGAAAACCTGTAATAATGATTACCGAACGGGCAATGCGCACGGTTGAAGGCTTGAACTGAAGATGATTCTTTTGATTGGACTCAGAAAGACGAATGGATGCCATATAATTTTCTCCCAGTGAATTAAAGCTATTTGCATCTATTACAATCGGCTCGGCTGTACGCGCCTGGAAAGACCAAAGTTGCATTGAAGCGGGAAAGTCTTTTGACAAAGAAACTACGGTGAATTGGCTGACAGATTATAGGCGTCGCACAAGAGTACAGTAAACGCCGTTCAATACTGAGAAAAACTTGGGTGCAGAAATCATCCGGCTTGAAACTGGCTTCTTGCTACGTAAAATACGGCTGCGTTTTGGCAATCTTCGTTGAACCCTCCAAAAGATGCCTCGGGTGACAAACAATGACTGATTTGTACGCTGTGCTGGGTCTTACCCGCGCGGCCAAACCCACTGAGATCAAAACTGCTTACCGCCGATTGGCGCGCCAGTATCATCCTGACGTGAACTCTGATCCTTCGGCGGCGACCCGGTTTGCTCAGATCAACGAGGCTTATCACATACTGATTGATCCCGAACGGCGTCTTTCATATGACCGCACCGGGCGAATGCAATCCAGCCCTCGCCAGGCTTCTACGCAAGCGAATCGCGCTGAACGACAGGCATACTATCAAGAGCGCGCCAATCAGGTTGTCAACGAATGGCTGGAACGGGAACGCGAAGAAACGCGCGCGCGCGGCAAAGCCGTGTACACAACGGTCACGTTGTTCGTTTCCACCTTCTTTGTGGCCATGAACCCTTCTATTTTCGACCCGAAACATCTGGCCTGGAGAATTACGGTTGTCGCCTTGTTCGCCATCGGCATCTGGCACTTGTTCAAAAGCCTGAAAGAGCATTTTGATCATTACACGTACGGCCCCGAACGAATTTCCATTTCCCGCCGACGCAAAAAAGACGATAAGCGTTTCAAGCGCAGCGTCGCCTGGACGTTTGTCATCTGCGGGTATTTGCTCTCGCTGCTGGCAGGCATGCTGATCGGTGTGCTGACCGATTCACCAGCCCAGACAAATACTGGCTGGACTATTGAAGATGCTCTCTTTGTCGCGCTGGTTTATCCGCCCATTGCCGTATTGATCGTTGACACGATGTACAGAATTAACCTCCATTTCGAAGACTTGTGAAACCACGTTTCCGGCTCTTTCTGCCATTTCTTGTTTTTCTTTGTTTCCCAGCTTTTGGGCAATCCACACAGCCGCCGGTAATTCATTGCCAGATCAATCGAATTTCACAGCCGAACCATTCGGTCGACATTAGCTGTTCTCTTGATGGCCTTCCCGTTGATTCATCCGGCAAAACCGCGATCAGCTTTGTTGATCAGTTTGCGGGCGTTGACCAATTGAGCGAACGCGTTCACGCACTAAAGCTCACAACCGCCGGCGGCGAAGCCTTGCCACTCGAAATTCGCGGAAATGGTTTGTACCTGTTTTCTGCCAAACCCGGCGGAATCAGGATCATTTATGAAATGAGGCTGGCGCGGGCGCTTGATCCGTCGCAATTCGCACTTTGCTCCAGCGTCGGAACGGATGCTGCAATTTTGATGATGGCGGATTTGCTGCCGCGTGTTTGCCCTGGCAATCAAAATTGCGAGGCAAGCAATCCCGCTCGATTGAAAATAGCGGTTCCGACTGGCTGGCAACTTGCCACGGTTGAGCGCGAACGCGAGGGCATCTATGACATCCCTGACAGTTCGCGAGCTGTTTTCTATTTGGCCAAATTTCGAGAGCAAACCACCAAAATTGGCGCAATGAACCTGCATGTTGCCGTTGCAGGCGAATGGAATTTTTCCGATGAAGAAGTTTTTCCCTTGGCTGTGGCCATTGCGCGCCAACAGACAGCTATGATCGGCAGCCGCGAACAAGGCGATTTTCTGGTGACGATTGCGCCCTTTCCTCAACCGCTGACCGGATTGCGTTCCAGCGCCGTGACGCTTGGCCGTACTGTCGTTTTGATGTTGAATCCAAACAACGATTCCGCACAAACCCTGAAACACTTCCGCCGCCACCTAGCGCACGAGATGTTTCACTTTTATCTGCCAAACGCATTTGTCATCCGGGAAAACTTCGACTGGTTTTGGGAAGGATTCACGCGCTACGTAGCGCTCGTGACTTTGGCAGAGCTTCGACTGATTGATTTGAACGAATACCTGGACGCAATCAACGCCGAATACGAAGCCTATCTTTTCAATCCTTCACGCACGCAGATGTCCCTGGTCGCTGCTTCGCCTGAAAAATTTGCCAGTGCCGCCAGCTACGATCTGGTTTATCGCAAAGGAATGTTGGTCGCAGCGCTTTATGATCTGGAACTGCGCTGGCAAAGCCGCGCAAAACTGAATCTGGCCAATGTGATGAAAGCTCTGTATGCGAATTATGCCGTTTCAAAGCGCGCGGTCGGCAATCAGGAAGTGATTCGTGAACTCAGCCAGCTTGGAGATTTTACCCGACTGATTCGAGACGACATCGAAGGCACGCGGGAAATTGATTTGGCCGAACGAGTGAAAAGTTATGGATTAAAAATTGAATTGAGCGTCGCGATGCGAGGTCGCCCACGACTGAGAGCAGCAGCCAAGCTCAGCGAACGTCAGCGAACTATGCTGTCGGGTATAGCACAGTGATTACTTCGTGTTGCTTGCGCTGGTCATCTGGAAACGTAGCTGGCCAAATCGCGTTCGTGTGGCGAAATAAAGCGGCAGTTTTTTGGAATCGTTGGAAATCCAGACTTGTGCCAGCAAAAGCTGGGTCGGTTCCGGCGTCACGATGTCCAGTTGCAATGCTTCGCGGTCTCCCATCGGCCCACCAATACTTTCCTGCTTGATGACATTCACTTTGACATACTGCATGCGGTGATTGGCGTCCAGAAATGGGAATGTAAATGTTTTTCCAGTTTTCAGATCCGCCGCGCGAATGACATAAAACAACGAAAGCAAATCAAGCGTGCCGGGCTGAATTGAAACGCTTGTTCCGCTGGATAAAGCCGCTGATCTATTCGACCAATCGTAAGTCGCCGTGGTCAGCTTGGTGCGGCGACCTTCACGCAACCGCAAATCCGTTTTCACAGGCAACAGCGAATCCACCATTACAAAGCTGTTTGCCTGATCGTTGACGCTGATTAAAGACCTGGCGGAACCAACGGTTGATGCTTCGCCATAAAACTCAAACACGCGAGATGCACCCAGCATTCCCTGTTGGCGGACTTCAAAACTGAGCTTGCCAACTGAAGGAAACGCCCCCCAAGCCACGTCGTAATTCAGCCGTTCGCCAACGCCAAAAGGCAAATTGGGCGAAGGGTCTGCAGAACTGCTTTCAGCGGAAGACTTCGAACCCGGTGGATCAACAATTCCCAATGGATTCTTGTTTCCATTGGTTGAAACTCCGGCAGAGCCCGATCCGCCACTCGGCGAACGGTTGTGGCCAGATTCATCAATCCACTCTTTGACTTTCGCCAGTGGCGTTGCATTGGGAACGGAAATCGTTGCGCTGGTCAGGTCTGCGCGCAATTCGCCAATCGGAGCGGTGACTTTGATCGCCACCGGCAGGTGTTGGGCGTCATCGGAAAACCAAACATAGCCCCGAAACTTTTTATACTTTTTGTTCTGCGGATAAAGTTTGACTTGAATGGCGGTGTACGTTCCGGTTTGGGTGACAAGCTGCTCTTTCCCTTTGTGAACAGCCTCAAACTCGATCACTTCTTTGCCAAACAGCGCTGAAAATTTGTGTTTGCCGGTTTCCGGCACGCCCTGCAACCGCATCGCGTAAAGCAGTGACGTTAAATCGAAAGTTCCCGAATGAATGCTGGTCGAACTGTCGTCGGAAAAAATCGCCTGCTGTTTTCCTTGGTCAAAAATTACGGTGTCGTCGGTTTGTATTTTGCCCTGCCGAATTGACCGCACCAGACGATATGGAAGCGCGGTTCGGGGATTCACATAAGCGGTGTACTGATGATCTATATCGCCAAACAAAGAGCGAATCTGCCCTAAAGACTCGGCTTTGGTTCTGATTTGATATCCGTCCTGCCCGAAAAATATCCCCTGTTCAACAACTTCCATTTCCAACCGGGCTGCAACCGCAAACCCGGAAAAATTAATATTGTAGGTCAGCTTCTCGCCAACTCTAAGGGTTGATCCATCGTAACTTGGCGCGGCATTGGTCGTTGCCGTAGCAGCGCCAGAGGGAGTTGAAGAGGGTTTTGCATCGGAAGGTTTAGGCGGAGGGGTCAGCGTTCCCTTTTGTTGATACGCATACAAAGTCCAGCCGTAACTGATCGCGGCGATGGCCAATAAACCGAAAACTATTTTGCGAGCTAGCCTAAAAAACGACATTAAAATTATTCCGCCTTACAACTGAAAATCTTCCGGCGCTTCTGGGCAGGCGTATCACCGGCGTGTTCTGTGGGGTTGATCTAGCAGGTACGCGCGGGGCGACGGCTGTATAACAACTGTGCAACACCACTTTCCGTAAACCACTTACGCGGATGTTTGTTCAATTTCTTCCAAAATCTTTTTCGCTGCCATCACCGGATCATCCGCTGCGGTGATGGGGCGTCCCACGACTAACAAATTTGCTCCGGCGGTAATCGCTTCTCCCGGAGTCATGACACGGCTTTGATCATTCAGTGCCGCGCCTGCGGGTCGAACGCCCGGCGTCAGGATTACGAAGCTTGGATTATCCACTGCTTTTCGGATTGGCACAATCTCCTGCGGAGAAGCGACCACGCCATTAATCCCAGACTTTTCACAGAGTTGCGCCAGTGCAACGACCTCGTCTTCCAGCTTTCGCTCAATTCCCACTTCGCTGAGCGATTCCTGTGTATGACTGGTCAACACCGTCACACCTAAAATCAATGGACGCGCAATTCCTTCGCGCTCGACGGTTTCATTTACGGCATCCACAGTTGCGCGCATCATCTTCGATCCACCCATCGCATGGATATTAAAGATACTGACGCCCAATCGAGCCGCCTCGATCCCAGCTTTTGCTACGGTGTTTGGAATGTCATGGAATTTCAGGTCGAGAAATACCTGTTCGCCCATCCCGATGATTCGACGAACAATATCTGGCCCGGCAGCCGTAAAAAGCTGTTTGCCGACTTTGAACATCCCCACTGTCCCGCGCAGCCGTTCAACCAGCGATAATGCTTGTTCAGGTGTATCAACGTCCAAAGCGACAACGATCGGATTGCGGATTTGCAAACTAAAAATTCTCCTTACGACCTAATTTATGAACACTAAAATCATGAGAGCGACAGGCAAAATTGAATAAAGAGCACAGGCAAGAAACAATCTGAAGTGATATTGCGATCGGTCCCGCTGATTACGTAATTGCCAAGCAAAATAACCCAACACGACTGGGGCAATAAAGATTAAGTATATTGCTCCAAGAGCTGCCATTCCTGAGACATGCCAAAAAAGTTCCGTCAAAAGACCCATCAGCCAGCCACCATAAGAGACAAACACCAGAAAAAGCGGAATGTCTGGCAAAGCTGGCATTTGGTGGCGCCGTATGAACTCTTTAAGGTGCAAGAAAAGCAAAAGTCCCTGCCCCGGAACAGCAATGTAAATCAAGATTGGGATCAAGACTCTCATCTAATTCACTTACGGCAATTTCATGCTTAGCAAAGTTGCTGGATCCAAATATGCGCCTTGCCAGCGAACGGCGACGTGCAGATGTTCGGAAGTTACTCTGCCGGTTGCGCCGCTCAAGCCAATGATTTGCCCTTTGGCAACGCGGCTGCCCTCTCTGGTTTTGAACTCGGACAGATGCAGATACATCGTCAGTAACCCGTGCCCGTGATCCACGACAACCATGCCGCCTTCAAAAAACATTTCGCGCGCCAGGATTACTTCGCCGCTGTTCATCGCTCTGACCGGAGTGCCAGTTACCGCGCGAAAATCCAATCCTTGGTGTGTGCTTTGCTTTTTATCGTTAAACACCCGTCGCACACCAAATGGTTCGGTCACAATGTTGTCAACCGGTGCTGCAAAACTTCCCTTCCAACCACGACTGCCGCTGAAGCGCCGAAAAATCTCCTGCTTGATTTCCTGCTCCTGCTTGATTCGTTTTAGGATTTCAGCGTCAGGCTCTAAAAACTTTTTATCCACCCTCAGCCTGCTCGTTTGATAAGAACCTCGGCCAACTTTGACCGTCTGAACAGAAGTCGCATGCACGCCGCTGGCCGAAATAGAGTCCAGTTTTAATGGATGGTTTCCGGCAGCAATTCCAAGCTCTATGCCCGCCAAACCGCACCAAGTTCTGTTGCCAGAATCAAATTCAAAGATCACGCGATGCCCCAGCCACATGCCGCTCAATGATTTCAGCGGCTTATCGGCATTCACGCAAAAGAGAACGGGGGAACCGTTGACGGGTTGCGCCGGTTCCAAACT
>CAZXHW010000367.1:0-7873 GCA_964639915.1 uncultured Heliomicrobium sp. | reverse complement strand
GGTTGCCGCGCTCAGTGAAGCAACAAACTCCGCCGCCTTTGCGCTGGATTACCGTTTGGCGCCAGAGCATCCCTTCCCTGCCGCCGTCGAAGATTCCGTCGCGGTGTATCGCTGGCTGCTGGATCAAGGGTTTGCGCCAAATCGCATCATCATCGCCGGAGATTCCGCCGGTGGAGGCCTGACCATCGCGACAATGCTTAGCTTGCGCGATGCCGGATTGCCTCTGCCTGCCGCTAGCGTCTGCATTTCTCCGTGGGTGGATCTGACGGTGTCCGGTGCGAGTTACACAGCCAATGCCGAAGCCATCGCCACACGCGACCGGCTGGCCGGATACGCTCAGCTTTATATGAACGAACTTGACCCCAGGCACCCTCTGGCGTCACCGATCTTTGGGGATTTGACGGGTTTGCCGCCGCTGCTGATTCAGGTCGGCAGCGCAGAACCGTTTTACGACGATTCCATCAAACTGGACGCTGTTGCCAAAGCAAACGGCGTCGAAACGCACCTGGAAACCTGGCCGGAGATGATTCACGTCTGGCATTACTTTTACCCGATGCTAACCGAAGGCCGCCAAGCCATCGCCCGGATCGGCGAATTCGTGAAAACTAAAACCTAGACGGATTTTTTAATTCGGTCTAAAAGCCACAGAGCAGGCCGAGAACTTTTCAACTGTCTGTGATCTCTGTGCGCTCTGTGGCTTTTCCGTAAACTCATTGGCAAACCGATTCCCTTGGGAGCAACTGTGCAAAAACTCATTCTGTGTTCGATCTTTGCCCTGGTCGTATTTGCGTCGGTCTGCGCGCAAACCGCTGAACCGCAAACGCCAGCCGAATGCGTGGCGGCCGTTCAAAACTACCCGCGCCTGCAAGCCGAAGCCGCACGCAAAGCCGGAGAAAAGCTGAACTATCGCCAATACCAAGCCGACGCTTTGGCGCTGGCACAAAAGTACGCGGCCAAGTTCACTCCGGATTCGGTCAAAGAAAGCGATTTGATGGCGCTGACCCAGTTATACATTTCGGCTCGCCAAATTGATCTGGCGAGTGCGGCGGTCAAGCGGCGACTGGCTTCGACAACGCTGACCACAGACGAGCGCGCCGAGGCATTGGTCGGAGGCGTGAACGTTACCTTGAGCGTCAAAGACATCAACGACGAAGTCTTGCGGCAAGCGGAAAATTTCGTCGCGCAACTGGACGCGCTACCGGGCGTTGCCATTCGCCATCAGCTTCTGGCGCACAGCCGCATTGGAGGCTATTACAGCTATGCCGACATGGACGCCAAAAACCTGGAGCATCATGAAAAGATCGTTGCGCTGATCAACAAATCCCCTGCTGAAGAACAAAAACGACTGGCCACCCAGAAATCCAGCGCTTACCAAAGCATCGCGCTTGTTCACGCCAATCGAGGGCAAGCCGACAAAGCCATTGAAATTCTGAAAGCCGCATCCGTTGAATTGGCAGGCACGCCGAACGCCGTTCAGTGGTTAACCGATGCGATCAAACGTTATTCACAAATTGGCCAACCTGCGCCCGCAATCAAAGCCCTGCAATGGATCAACAGTGACAGTAAAGCCAACCAACTGGATTTCGGCGGTCGCGTCACCTTACTGCAATTCACCGCCCATTGGTGCATTCCCTGCCGCAACAGCTATCCGGCAATTTCAAAATTCCACGACAAATACGCCAAGCAAGGTCTGGAGGTCGTTTTTTCCACGCAGTTGTACGGCTATTTTGAAAAGCGTGAAGGGTTGAAACCCGAAGAAGAAATTCAAGCCGACCGTGAGTATTACGCCAAGCATCACCGCTTGCCGTTCAAAATCGCCATTGAAGAACGCCCGGTTCAATCCGAATCCGGCGCGATGCAACCGCGCGACAACAACGAAACCAAATACTTTGTCGGCGGCATTCCGCAGATGGTTTTGATTGATAAACAAGGCAACGTGCGAATGGTCATGATCGGATGGGATGCAGCTAACGAAACCCGCATGACGCAGTTGATTGAAAAACTGCTGAGCGAATCTGCTCCATCCACCAAGTCACAAAAATAGTTTCTCGTTAACTCCACAAAGCTCTATGAAACTGACACGATTGATCTACACGCTGGCTCTGTGCTGTTCGGGCGCAGCTTCCGCCTTGGCCCAAACCGGCAAAAACCTGGCCGACGACAAACCTGCTCCGACCGTTAATCCGCGAATGACTGAGCATTCAAAGAAAATGGTGCAGCAGGTTTATAAAGTCACGGACAATGTTTACTCGGCGGTCGGTTTCGGTGGAGCCAACACCGTGATGATCGTTGGTCGCGACGGCATCATCATTGTGGACACGATGGAATCCGTGGATGCTGCCAAAGGCGCGCTAGCCGAATTTCGCAAGATCACGGACAAACCCGTCAAGGCCATCGTTTATACGCACAACCACACCGATCACACGATGGGCGTCAAAGCCTTCACCACGGAAGAAGACGTGAAGGCTGGCAAAGTAGACATTTACGCCCACGAAACGATGATGAACACAGTGATCAGCAATGCCAGTGTCATCGCTCCGATTCTGGGTTTGCGCTCGGCATACACTTTTGGCGTGATGCTGGAAGTCGGCCCGGAAGGAAAAATCAATCAAGGTTTGGGACCGCAAATGGTGTTCGGCCAGCGCAGCTTCATTGCGCCGACAAAAACCTTCAAAGATTCTCTGGATGTGGAAATCGCAGGCGTGAAAATGCGATTGATCTACGCGCCCAGCGAAACCGACGACGAAATCATTGTCTGGTTGCCGGATCAAAAACTGCTGCAAACAGCGGAAGTCATTCAGGGCGAAACTTTCCCGAACGTCCATACTTTGCGCGGCACCGCGTACCGCGATCCGGTTAAATGGTTCAAGACGATTGATATGATGCGACGCTTGCAGCCCGAATTCATCGCGCCTTGGCACGGTCGGCCAATGTCCGGCAAGGACAAAATCGAAGAAATGCTGACCGCTTATCGCGACGCCATTCAATACGTTCACGATCAAACCGTCCGGCAAATGAACAAAGGCCTGACGCCGGATGAAATCGCCGAAGTCGTTGCGCTATTGCCGCCGCACTTGGCCAACCATCCTTGGCTGGGCGAGTTTTACGGCACGGTCAAACATTCCGTGCGACAGATTTATCAAGGATATCTGGGCTGGTTTGCCGCTGACCCGACGACGCTTGATCCGACGCCACGTGTTGAACTGGCCAAACGCTACGTCGAACTGATGGGCGGGCGCGACGTCGTCTTCAAAGCCGCCAAAGCCGCTTTTGAGAAAGGCGATCACCAATGGGCAGCGGAATTGTTGACGCACGTTATCCGCGTGAACAAAGATGATCAGGAAGCCCGCAAGCTAAAAGCCGACGCGTTGCGGCAACTAGCCTACAAAACGCCGAACTCGAACTGGCGAAACTGGTATATCACATCGGCGCGTGAACTGGACGGCACGCTAAACAAAGCCGTCGCCGCTGGTTCGATGAGCAGCCTGGCTGCGCCGGAAATCATGCGCCAATTGCCGATTAGCAAATTCTTTGAGGCCATGACCGTCCGGCTTGATCCGGTAAAAAGCGCCGACGCGCATATGACCGTTGCGTTTAACATCACGGACACTGGCGAAACCTATGCGCTGGAAGTTCGTCGCGGCATTGCGCAAATTCACGAAAGTGCGCCAACGAAAGTGGACGCAACCTTGTCCATCTCTCTGGCGACGATGCAAAAATTGATTGCTCGTCAATTGACGCTGGTTGGCGCATTGCAATCCGGCGAAGTCAAAATCCAGGGCAATATGGCGTTGCTGACTCGGTTTTACGGATTCTTCGACCCACTGACCGCGCCAGAACCTCCGCCGCTGACGCTTCGCTAGCCGAATTTGCGCTGCCTGTGATAGCCTGCCCTAGCAAAATTATGGAAACCAATTCGCACATTTGCCAGCAGGAAAACCACGCTGAAGCATCGCAATCAGGGTTGCGGCCTGCGCTTCAACGCATCTGGCAAATTGTGCGAGACGTGTTACGCGGTTATTTGAGCGGACAACCGATTGACGAAGAGCGACCACGCAAAGGCTGCTGCTAGCCGGGTCGGTACCGCGCGCGGTAGCAAGCGGGTAACGTTGAATGGCACTCCCTACTGGTCGCGGTACTGACTCTAACAACAAGATCTAAAGATGAACGCTGACCTCGAAAAACTGATCGAGCAAATTACGGATATGATCGTCGCCCGGCTTCAGGCTGAAGGCGGCGCAAATGGGCTGGATGGAGCTGAATGCAGTCCGCATCACATTGCTTGCGCCTTGCAAGCCGGAGCTTCACGCATTGGGCTGTCCTGGGGACAATCGGCGGCGGCTTCGGCGGACGTCGGCAAATACATTGACCACACCTTGCTGAAACCTGAAGCAACGCGCGCCGAAATCGAAAAGCTTTGCGACGAAGCGCGGGCGTTCAGTTTCGCGTCGGTCTGCGTGAATCCGACATGGGTCAAAGAATGCGCGTTTCGGCTGCACGGTTCGCCGGTCAAAACCTGCACGGTGATTGGTTTTCCGCTTGGCGCGACGACACCGGATGTCAAAGCCTTTGAAACTCGGCGGGCAATTTTTGATGGCGCGACGGAAATTGACATGGTCATCAATATCGGCGCGTTGAAATCCGGCGACGATCAATTGGTCAAACGCGACATCGCCGCCGTCGTCGAAGCCGCGCACGACGCCTGTGCCATCGTCAAAGTCATCATCGAAACCGCGCTGCTTTCAGACGATGAAAAAGTTCGCGCCAGCGTGTTGGCCAAAGAAGCCGGAGCCGATTTCGTCAAAACTTCGACCGGATTCAGCAAAGGCGGCGCAACCGTCGCCGACATTGAATTGATGCGAAAAGCCGTCGGCGCGGAACTTGGCGTCAAAGCGGCTGGCGGTGTCAAAGATTTGGCAGGAGCAAAAGAAATGATTGCCGCCGGTGCCACCCGCATCGGCGCCAGCGCAGGCGTCAAAATTGTGCAGGAAGCAAAAGGCTTGAAAGTTACCAGCAGCGGCGCTCCGGGCAGCTACTGAGGCTTGAAAAACAAAAGCGCCCCCCGTTGACGCTTTCCGAAACCGTTTGCTAGTATGCGCGCTCGCTTGAGGAAGCAGCGCAAGCGGATTTTGACAATTCGGGCATATAACTCAGCGGTAGAGTGCTGTCTTCACACGGCAGAAGTCACAGGTTCGAATCCTGTTATGCCCATCAAAAAAGAAAAGCCGGAGCAATTCTCCGGCTTTTCTTTTTTTACGTTGGGAACGAAACGCTTGGAGCGCCGACGTCCCGTCGGCGACATTCCAACGAAAGGAAGATGCAATGGCAGAAGAATCACGTCGGCGAGATGTCGGCGCTCCTGATTCTCCCAAGAGGCCTCGTGGATGGTATAGCCGTGGGTACTTGCCGCATTTCGATGGGGGTGAACTCGCGCAATTCGTCACTTTTCGGCTTGCCGATTCGCTCCCTCAATCGCTGCTGCAACGATGGAAACAGGAACTGGAATGCGAAGATGAAGAAGAAGCCAAGCGACAGTTATCCCGGCGCATTGAACTGTATCTGGATCAAGGCTACGGAAGTTGTCATTTGAAAGAAGATCCTATCGCTTCAATGGTGCAAAATGCATTGCTACATTTCGACGGTGAGCGGTATCGGATGACGGCGTGGGTCATCATGCCCAATCATCTTCACTTGCTGCTCACGCCAATCGGCGGCCACGAATTATGGAAAGTTCTTCAATCCCTGAAATCCTTTACATCGCACGAAGCGAACAAGCTGTTAGGCCGAACAGGGACGTTTTGGCAACGCGAATATTTTGACCGATACATCCGCGACGGAGAACATTACGACAATGTGCTGGCTTACATTGCCAATAATCCGGTGAACGCCGGGCTATGCGCTTCGCCGGAACATTGGAAGTACGGAAGCGCGGGATGGAAAGCAGAGCGCCAGCGGCTGGCTGGCGAAGGTTAGCAGGAAGCTGACGAGACGTCGGCGCTCCGATCAGGAGCCGATTACAATTACGGCACAGGTTGGTTGTTCATCAATTTTGGAGAATTCAATGCCGCTTTCTGAAATTCCCGTGCTTTTTCATCCTTCACCGCAACTCACGACTGATTTTGGCCACGATTGCTGGCAACGCGCTGAACCGCTGACCATCAGTCGCAACTGGCAAGGCAATGCCGCGCCGCCAGAACTTTATACGACGGCCAGAGTTGTATGGAATGAAACGGAGATTCTGTTTGCCTTCGAATGCGGTTACACAGAACTCGATGTTGACGAAACGTTCAACGTGAACCAGGAGCGCCACGCGCTATGGGATCGCGACGTGTGCGAAGCGTTCATTCGTTCTCCGCTGGAACCGCACGAAAAGTATTATCGCGAATTTGAAGTTGCGCCAACCGGGCAATGGTGCGATTTGCTGGTGGATCGTTCTGTAATGTGGAGCGACTGGGAATGGAAAAGTGGAATGCGCACTATCAGCGAAATCCTCGAAGCTGAAAAAGTCTGGCGCGTGGCGATGGCAATTCCCTTTACGGCATTTGGCTGCACGCCAAAACCTGGCGACGTCTGGCATGGCAATCTGTTCCGCATTAGCCGCTTGAATGGAGAGCGGCAATATCTAACCTACTCCCCCACATTCACGGAAAAACCGAACTTTCACGTCGCTGAAAACTTCGTCCCTCTGCGTTTCATCTGACAAGTCTGTGGACAGAAATGTCTGCCGATAAAGCTGATCTGACAATCATGTAGCCACCTTGCCAGTCAGTATTAAGCGTCGAACATCTAAAGCTTGTTGACCCAACAACAGTTACGGTCTTTCTGCGCAGGCACAGGCATGGCGGCACGGAGCTTGCCAATACCTCTACCGAGAAGGAGCGCAATCGCCACAATTCTTATTGCGATTGCGTGTCAAAACTAAGGCGAATTTCGCCAAAAATTTTTACAGGAGAAGTATGGCTACCCGAACGAATAAAAAGCTTAAAGTGACTGAAGAAACCACACCCGCGATTGCAGAATCGCCTTTATCTGCCGCCGAATTACGCGACAAAATCGCATGGCGCGCGTATGAAATTTTCCTGGCGCGCAATGGCTCCCCAGGCGATGCGCTAAGCGATTGGCTGATTGCCGAACACGAAATTTCCGCAACTTATTCCGCACCCATCACTTTTGCAGATAACGTCGTGCCCATCAATTCCATAGCGACCAAACGCAAACGTGCCTCGACAACAGAAACCACCAAAGCAAAGACCACCGGTTCATCAACATCAAAATCAAAAACAGCCAGCGCTCCTCGATTACGAAAGCGAAAAGAAACGAGCGAATAAAACAACCGGCAAATAACAGTTTGACGATCACGCAATTCATTTTGCCAAGGCGCTTTCGCGCCATTGCAAACTTATCTGAATTGCGTCCGGCAACCATTGCCTGCAACCAAATCTGACACGGACTTGAAACGCCCTTGAAGCAGACCTAACGGCGAAGCTGTACCGTTGAGCCGGTTTGACCAAACATGTTTCAAGAAGCTTGTCGGTTGCAGGAGTTTTGTACCCAAAGACAGTAAAACAATAGCAATACGCTGACTGGAGAAGGACTGTATGAAGACATTCGTTATCGAAGCAGGTCGAAGTGTGCCTGCCCGCGTTCGATTGTTCTGGTGCCTGGTGACACTACTGCTGACAATGTTTGCGACGGCATCGGCTGACGCAGACACCCAACTCTCTAAACTCAATGCTGGCATCTGGCTCAGCCGTGAAAACGATTACCTCGTCTCAAAACAACATCAAGAAGAGCTTTTGCTGAACCTGCGGCAAATCACAGGTTTATGCGAATTGCGAATCAAAGAAGATGGTTCTCTTTCCCTGAGAGATAC
>CAZXHW010000366.1:0-7923 GCA_964639915.1 uncultured Heliomicrobium sp. | reverse complement strand
CCGCCGGCACCAGTGAAGAAATTGATCCTGCACAAACACGAGGCACACTCCTTCCGAAAAGATGTGCCTTTAGTTGGGAAGCCACACGCTGGAGAACGAGAGAAAATGAAGCGGGTTACAGTCGCTTGCGGTGATGGAACGGGTTGAGACAAACAGGCTTGCAGTGATGGGCGAGAATCTATTGGTGAGGGGATGAGCGGCAGCGCGGCATTTGGGACTTACTGCCAGCTTATGCTTCCGGTTTTGTACTTACTGCCGTCTTATGCTTCCAACCCTGGGTCGGCGATAAACTGTAAGTTGCTGATCCTTCGTTGGCGCCACTGCCAGCTTATGCTTCCAATCACTGCCAACTTATCCTTCAAGGGACACAACGTGTGACTGGAAGCATCAAATGGCAGTAACTGGATGTTTCCAGAGCTTCATTGCCAGTGCGATGGTAATCACAATGAAAGAACGATCCGCAAAGGAGAAAACGCGATGGATATCGCAGAGATGAACACACAGGCACAAGAAACGGCACAGCGAATGAAACGCCAGTTTCCTGAGATGACCGATGAGCAGATCATTAAAGTCACGCGCTTTATCGTGCTAAGCGCGCACGCCGTCAAAGCGTCAGAGACTTTTCTGGCAGAAAAGTTTGGCCCTGATACTGGGTTATCAGGCAAGGGCTATGAAATGATTTTCAGTGAATGCGCAAAAGAAACACTCCTGGTTGAATCCTAATAGAGCAATCAACCACTATCCACGCCTGAAGGCTTTATCAGGCATTCCAGCCTGCTGATCATCGCTCTCAGGGATCAAACACTATCAACAGTCCAGATTGGGACAGCCGGGACTAACGCTTAACTTCCAAACCCATCACGCCAATTCAGTTCCTCGGCAGAGAATAAACAAGCGGCGGGTAAGCCGCGAGCAACAACACCTGTTGTACTGATTGCCCACGCACGGTTCCGGTTCCGCACTTGTTGCCAGTGGATGCTTCCGATGAACAGTGAAGCACAGCAATGTAAGCGATTGATTCTCCATCCGGGCCGCTGCCATCGGATGGTTCTATTTACTGCCTATTGATGATTTAAGGGATACAACGGCTATGGCTAATTACAGTGCGATCTTCAGATCAAACTACTTCGCAGTCAAAAACGCGGAGCAGTTCAATAAATTTTGTGACGAGTTCAAATTGGAAATGATTACGAAGTCAGAGGGCCAGGGCACGCTGCACGGATTTCTCAACAAAGGGAACGAAGCGGGCATCCCTCTCACCCGCCTCAACAACGAATCAGGTGAATGGGAAGGCGTGGATTTCCTCGCTTTGCTGGCCGAACACGTGATGCCCGATTACGTCGCGGTGGTGATGGAGATCGGTTCTGAAGATTTGCGCTATCTGATTGGCGAAGCCTATGCCGTCAACTCCGACGGGCAGAATTTGACTCTTACGCTTGGGGAAATCTACAAACGCGCCACCGCACTGGGCAGCAACTGCACTGACTGCTCTTACTGAAACTATCCCACCAAAATCAATGCCATGACAAACGAAGAAACCATCGTTGAAGAGGATGTTCGTGTCACCGAAACACAAAGTGAGCGCCTAGACCGGCTGGGCATCTATGGCGAGATCAAACGCGAACTAATCAAACGCGGTATCCCAGCCCACGAGATCGCATTCATTCACGATTTCGACACTCCGGCGAAAAAGTCCAAAGCCTTTGCCGATGCCAATGCCGGAAAGATTCGCGTGATGATTGCCAGCACGGAAAAAGCCGGGACGGGTGTCAACATGCAGGAACGATTATATGGATTGCATCATTTGGATGCGCCGTGGCGACCGTCGGACGTGGAACAGCGCGAAGGCCGTATCTTGCGCCAGGGCAATCGCCACCCGGAAGTCAGGATTTTCAATTACGTCACCGAAGGCTCGTTCGACGGCTTTATGTGGCAGACACTGGAGAATAAGGCGCGCTTCATCAGCCAGATTATGGCGGGCGAGGTGACAGCTCGCACTTCAGAAGATGTTGACGACATGGTGATGACCGCCGCGCAGGTCAAAGCCATTGCCAGCGGCAACCCGCGCATCCTCGAACGAGTCTCTATCGAAGTTGAGCTTGCGCGCCTGTCACGTCTTTATACTGTCTGGCGCAATGGCCGCCGCAACCTGAAGTGGGAGCTTGAATCGCTTCCGGGAAGAGTCCATGAAGCCGATCTACGCGTCGCCGGTCACGAACAGGCGCAAGCCCTCCGCGATCAGAATCCCTCATCTGATGGCGCTTTCACGATCAAGCTCAAGCGATCAGTTCGCAACGATGAGTGGCTCAGCTTTGACCATCGAGCGCAGGCCGGTGAGCATCTCGACAAGCTGCGCCGTGAAGTTGGGATGCGCCTCGATTCCGAATATTGCTTCATTGGTTCTTATCGCGGATTTCAAATCCTGGTGCAACGGCAGCGGGATCGTAGCGAGGCTTTGCTCACGCCGGTCGAAGGGTTTCTTTGCGTGCCCGACAGCAAACTTTTTTACTCTTTCAATTTCGGTGACTCCGCGCAAGGCACGATCCAATCAATCGATGCCCAGTTCAAGGCGATTGATACGCATCTTCAGCGCGCCTTGAAATATCAGGCCGAACTCAAACATAAACAGGACCAGATCGAGAAGGAGTTGGCAAAAGGGTGGGACTACGCGCAGAAGTATGAAGAGCTTCAGGCGCAGTTTCAGCGCGTCAATCAATTGCTCAAAGAAGACGGTTCGCAGATTGAAGACAAACAAGACTTCGCCGCGCTCGATCAGGATGCGTTCCAAAAATGCGAGCCGCGTGTGGAAGCTCCCATTCAGGCAACCGAAGTGGTTTCTGCCCACCTCGAAATCGCTCCTGTCCCACTTGCTGCCGCTGAATCAGCGGTCAATTCAATCCCCCCTGTCATTCTTGAGCAGAAAGATGCTCAGCCTGAAGAGGCGCCTGTGGTTGTCGCGGAGCAAACTCATCACCATGTCACGCTCGACGATTTGCGAAATCAGCCATCTCAAAAGAACAGACGCAAGCCATCAACAACGACTCGTGCGGAACATTCTGCGCAGCTAAGTCTCTGGCAGTGAACCCAGAGAAAAGAAGCTGCTGGCAATAAGCGTCATAAACTTCGGTTACGCTAATCACAAACATGGAGGGTTCAAATGAGTACCAACGTGCTTCCGTTTACTCCTGTGCAATTCCCGCAGGACGCAGTCATTGTCTCGAATGGCAACCATCACGCTTCCGTAGCCGCCTCGCGGACGGATCGCCGCGCTGAAGAGATTGAGCGCCTGCCATTCGATCTTTCCGCCTTGGAAGAAGAAGGCGTCTTTATCAATGTGGATGCCACCGGCTTCGGCATTCTCGACCGCAGGCTGGATTGGCAGGCGTTGGGAGTCGAGCTTCCAAAAGAGACCGACGTCGCCTTCACTCCTCCACGCTGCGGCCTGTTGCCCAATCGTTATCGCAGACCGTTGCTCACGCCGGTGTCGCAAGCGCACGCGGCGCTGCACAAATACAGCTATCAATTCCGCCTGACCGAAACGCTCTTTGAGACGCCGGCTTATCGCTGGGTCCCGTGGCGCGCCTTCACTGAGTTTGAATCCGCTTTCGACAAAGCTTGCGACAATCTGGATGAAGCCAGGCGGAAAGTGCTCGATCAGTACGACGAGATTCGGCAGGAAGTGAGCCACACCTTCAGGCAGGTAGCCGCCGATTCCGCGCAGAGGCTGGAAGCTACCGGCGCAATCGTTCCCGAAGACTTTCAAGATCGCCTCATCGGTAATGTGCTCAGAGCCTTTCCGGCAGAAGATGAACTTCGTCAGAAATTGACGCTGCGTTTCCAGGTGGGCGTGATTCTCTTGGGAAGTGAAATGCTCCGTGAACAGCGGCTCGCCTGTGAGGAGCGCCACCGTGTAGAGCAGGCCGAGAACGAATCGAGGCTGGAGCGCCTGCGCGTGGATTCAGCGGAGCGAGTTGTACAGCAGCAGATATGGGCTGACCGGGAGAGCCTCCGTCTCAAGCTGGGCGCCGAAGAGGATGAGCGCAGACGTGAAGCCGAAGTCAAAGAACGCATTCGGCAGATGAAGCTGGATGCCGCGCGCGAGAAGCTGCAGGAAACGCTCAGTCCTTTGCAGGAAGGTGCGGCTCAACTGCGCGCACAGATTTACGAATCGGCCGTGGCGATGCAGGAGGCATTGCAGAAGCACGATTTCCTGCCCGGCGCGACGGCAAAGAAAGCGCGCAACCTGGCGCAATGGTTCCGGCTAATGAACTTCCAGACCGACGCGGAACTGGACCAGCTTCTCGGCGACCTGGAAAAGCTCTCTACCAGACCCGATGGAAAGAACAAGCGGCGGTCAAGCAACGCGGCGGTCAAGTCGGTGCTGGATGACATTGTTCAGCTCTGCTACCGCGAGGCGCACGAAATCGGTCAGCCGAATCGGTTGGCCGCGCTTGAGTTTTAAGGAGGAGCCAAATGTCACAGGAAACGCTGGAAAAGATCGTCACCGAACTCGACGTGCTGATCCGCGCCCGCTATCCGCTGATCGCAGTCAACACACCGGAAGAGGGGCGCTTTCATCGCATTATGCGCGCGGTGGCACAACTCAAGTGTCATCGGGAGAAAGAGAAGGGGCTTTTCATTTGGAGCCGGACGACGGGACTGCGGCAGGTGCTCGGTTCTGAGCTGAAAGGAAAAGATGAGCTATTCGTTCCCGACACGCAGGATGCGGTCAGCGCGTTGGAATATATCTCAAAACAAAAGAAGGGGCTGTTTGTCTTGTGTGATTACAGTCCATACCTTGCGCCTTACGGGCAGGAAGACTCAGTGCTTGTCCGGCGGGTGCGCGAACTCGCCTGGGAGATCAAAGGGCGGCACATCAACGTGCTGTTCGTTGAACGGAATTTTCCCGACATCGCCGCGTTGGAGAAAGAGATCAAGGTCATTGAACTGCCTTTGCCCAATGAGCACGAAGTGACGGCGATGCTGTCCGTACAGATGCAGAGCCTGCGTGATGGCGATGTGCGCGTTGTTGTTGACGACCGCACACAGGAACAACTTGTGCAGGCATTGCTCGGCCTGACCGAAACCGACATCGAGAATGTTCTGGCGAAAGCCATCATCAGCGGCAACGGCCTGACGGCGGACGCGCTGCCGGTGATCCTGGATGAAAAGAAGTCAGTCATCAAAGGGACAGGCGCGCTCAACTATACGCACGCTGAACCGGCGGACCATCTCGGTGGGTATCACAACCTGCGCCACATCCTGACTGAAGCGGCAGCCACTTTCACCCCGGCAGCGCGAGCATACGGTGTCGAGCCGATGAAGGGATTGCTGATGGTCGGCCTGCCAGGCTGTGGCAAAGACCTGACCAAGAAGATTGCGTCGTCTGTGCTCGGCAAATCGCTCCTTGATCTCGATTTCGGCAGCGTAATGGGCGAAGGCGGCGGCGTAATCGGTTCGTCGGCAATGACCATCAAACGTGCCCTCTCCATCGCCACCACGCTCAAAGGCATTCTCGGCATCAGCGAGTTCGAGAAGGCTGTCGGCGGGCTTGAGTCATCCGCCAGAACGGACGGTGGAGAGACGGCGCGCACCATCGCGTATTTGCTGAACTGGATGCAGGAGCAGTCGGATGTTTTCGTGATCGGCACGGCGAACGACGTGCGTGGGTTGGCGGCGGAACAAACACGTCAGGGACGCTTCTCGCACATCGTCTTCGTTGATTTGCCGACGCTGGAGGATCGGCGCGAAATCTTCGCCGTGCATCTGCGCAAACGAGAACGCGATGCCGATGAGTTTGATTTGGATGAATTGGCGGAAGCCACCGAGGGTTTTTCCGGCGCGGAGATCGAGGCGGCGGTCAAAGCCGGATTGCTTCGCGCGTTTATGGATGGCGAGCGCGAGGTAACGACGGCGGATGTTGCCGAGCGCGCGCGGCAGATTCAACCTACGAGCGTCATCAAGCGTGAGCAAGTGGAATCAATACGCAACTGGGCGAAGGATCACATGGCGATCAGCGCCGGAGGCTCCAGCGTCACGCTAATCAGCGAGCGAAGGCTGGTTGCGCGAGCGCTGGAAATGTAATTCGGCAACTTATCAACCGAAGGAGGCAGCATCAATGAGCAAGTACATGACGTTCACGGAAGTAGTTTTCAAAGACCGCGAGCTATTAGTCGGCGCGCTCGAAGACATCGGCTGCAAGGAAATCAACCAAGGCGAGAGTCTTACGATGGGGCGCTACTACTTGGAGCAGCTTCAGCAACAAGCAGACATCATCATCCCGCGCGACAAGATCGGAAATCATTACGGCGACATTGGCTTTCAGCGTTCCAAGAATGGCGAGTACACGCCCATCATTGACGACCTTGATGGCCACCGTGTACTCAATGGCCAGTTCATCCCACGGCTTCGCGCCGCTTACAACGAGCGCGTCGTCAGCAAAGTGGCGACACGTCTGCGCGGAACGATTAATCGCATTACCGAAGGCGGAATTGTGAAGATCAAGGTTCGTTACTGAAGAAGGAGTGAACTCATGCCCGAAATCAATTTCACGATTGATCCGCAGACCGGCGAAATGGAGATGAAGGTGGAAGGCGTTCAGGGACCGCAATGCGCGGATGTCACAAAAATCATCACCGAACTGACCGGAGCGCCGGAGCGCGAAGAGAACACCAAAGAGTTTTACGTGCGCCCCAGCATCAGGCCGCAAATTCAAAACAAGAAAGTCTAAATGGCGGATTTACGGCACGCTTAACTGTACTGCGACAGAAAAAGCTTGCTCTCGTAATCAATCAGCCCCAGGGTGAAATGGCGCAGCCATCCGACTCGACCAAGCAGATTGCGAGGTAGTCTGGGGTACTTGGCGAAGTAGATGACGGTCTCAAACGCAACTTCGAAAGTTTGAATGGTGACCTCGTGTCCGAAAGTATCAAGCGTCCCCGTGAGTGATCCCATCGGTTGAGGAATTCCGCGTTCGATGTCGAGGCCGAGTTTGATACCAATTTCCCGGCTGAAGATGCAGTACTCCGCGCCAGGGTCTACTTTGGCATAGGTTTGAACGATTTTGTCTCCCAGACTGAGCGCGATTGGGATTGTGATGCCGTCGGCTCTGTCCGGATAAGCGAAGGTGATGTCGAAGCTGAGTTGCGTAGCCATGCTCAAACTCCGGCAAAGGGCGGCGCGTCCGCGGGTTGGATGTAGGTCACGAGCGGCAGATACGCACCGTCGACATCAGCGGCGGCGAAGACCTCTTCGGCATTTTCACCGTGAGCGATCAGCCGGTCGCCATCCAACGCCACCCACTGTCCACCATATTCGCGGGCATGTTCCTTCATCCATCGTTGGCTCGGTTCCGGGTCAGGCATCCGGATCGGTTTGACGAACTTCACTCCGTTCGTCGCCCCAGCCGGATTCTTGAGTTGCGCGTCGAGCAGCGCACGAAGCTTCAGTTTCTCGCTGACTGGCAGCACTGTAATCTGATTGAATAGCGACTCAACAGTCATCTCTGACATAGCTTTACTCCCATTGCAAAGTTCTCGATCCGAAGAAGATCAAGCACGTTTTAGGATGGCTACAAGTATACACCCGGTTCTCTAAGGTCGCACAGGCATGGAGCAAACCATGAAAGAGACAACCTGGATTATTGATTCACAAACCGGCGAACTGACAATCGAAGGGCTGCAACAATCGGAACTGATTCGACTGGCCGCAGACCTTCTGCCATCGGGCAAGTCTGTCAATTGCGCGCGCCCGATCAACATTCAGACGTTGCGTAATTCATCAGCCCACATTTCAAACGGCGAGCCTTCTTTGCGTATCTTCCGCATCTATCACAATTCAGTCGTCGAAGGGCCGGGCCGCCGTAGCGTGCTGCAGACGGTTGGCTGTAATTTGCGCTGCCCTGGCTGCCACGTTCCTGAAACC
>CAZXHW010000365.1:0-7924 GCA_964639915.1 uncultured Heliomicrobium sp. | reverse complement strand
GCCGGAGCAAGCCCGAAAAGCAAGCTGACCGTTAGCGACAGGGCCGCTGTGAAAGCTAGCGCGGAAGCATCAATCTTCACTCCGCGCAAATAAGGCATGAAGTTCAATAGATTGTCCGGGATGGCTGAAATCAGCGCGTCAACTCCCCAATTTGCCAGCAACACACCAACAATCCCCCCCACCGTTGCCAGCACCAGACTTTCCGTCAACATCTGCCGAACCAATCGCCAAGCCGAAGCGCCAAGCGCTGAGCGAATCGCGACTTCTTTTTGCCTTCCTGAGGCGCGCACCAACAGCAAATTGGCGACATTTGAACACGCAATCAGCAAAACAAAGCCAACGGCGACCAATAACAAAACCAACAACGGTTTGATGTTGCCGACGAGTTCTTGATGAAGCGGAACAACCTGGATTCCGGTTCCCGTGTGAGATTCAGCGTGATCTTGTGCGATACGCCCTACGATTGGCTGCATCGCGGCTTTTGCCTGATCCAGACTGATACCTGGCTTCAAGCGGGCAATGACATTGACCCAATGCATAAATCGGCGTGTGATCATGCCTTGGCTAGGTTGCCAGGGCGTCCAGACCTCCGCCGAACCGCGCTTGGCGAACTGAAATTCCGGGGGCAGCACGCCAATCACCTGATACGGATTTCCGCTCAGCACAATCTGTTTTCCGACAACGCTCGCATCACCGGCATAGCGCCGCTGCCAAAATCCGTGACTCAACAAAACGACCCGCTCAGCACCTTCTTTTTCGTCATTTTCGGTCAAACTCCGACCAAGTAACGGCTTGACGCCAAGCACCGAAAAGAAATTGCCCGTCACCAAACCGGCTTCGATGCGTTCCGTGCTTTCGGGCGTAGCCAACATAAAACCGCCACCACCACGATAGGCAGCCACCCCATCAAACGCTTCGCACAATCGCCAGTCCTGAAAGTCAGGATAGGAAGCTTCGCGCTTGGGGTAACTCTTTTGTGGAGTCGCTTCCCACAAATGCACCAACCGATCGGGTTCCGTGTACGGCAACGGTTTCAGCAGCGCAGCGTTGACGACAGAAAAAATCGCCGTGTTTGCGCCAATGGCCAGCCCCAATGTCAGCACCACAACAAATGTGAAGCCGGGCTTTTTGCTCAGCGAACGGATCGAATGTCGTATATCTTTCCAAAACGATTCCATAACTTGTTTCCTCCGCTTTAGCGTTGTTCTTGCAGCTTTTTCAACGCATCCACCGCATTGTCATTTTTTGGGTTCAGTTCCAGCGAACGCTGATAATTTTTGATGGCCAATTCTTTTTGACCGTCGCGGGCATAGGCTTCAGCCAAACTGTCATAAACATTCGCCGATTGCGGATAATCTTCGACGTTTTGCTTGAAGACTTCGATGGCGTCTTTGACTTTTTGAGCTCCTATCAAGTCATAGCCCAGCCGGTTCATTTGGCTTTCGTCCAGTACTTCATTTTGAGGGCGGCCTTTGCGAGTTTGGCGGTATTCGGTCAAAGCAGAAGCAGCGCCTTTGGCAAGAATGGTTTTGAGCAATGCCTTCGAAGGCGATTTGTAGCTTCCGTATTTCAACCAGCTAAGCGCCGGTTGCTGGCCGCCAATGGCTTCAGAAACGATTTCAGGAACAATCGTCAATCCGTTTGCGCCGTTTGTGAAAACCACCAAGCCGAACTGCTGTTTGTCATACATCAGCACGTAAGCTTTCATGTTTCCGTTGTCGCCCCAATGCCAGTAGGCCAAACCGTCAGCAGTCGTTTGCAATCCCCAGCCAAGCCCCCAGGAAATTGTGTCTGAAAGCTTTTCAGGTTTACCGAAAATGTTGTTGGTTCCGCTCTCGCTGACCTGGATTTGCGGCGTCAACATTTGCCGCCAAGTGGCTGGCTTCAACCCTCTGCCTTGGGAGATGGCAACCGGAAACTTGCCAAAATCCTGCGCCGTAGTTCGCAAACTGGCCGCAGCATTGGGGCTTGTGGATTTATTCTGTCCGGTTGGTTCGCCCAATTGGCTGTGGCTGAACGCATGCTGAACGTTATAACTATCCTGCCAAACGTAGCTGCTGTTGTTCATTCCCAGCGGAACAAAAACTGACCGCTTCATAAAGTCGTTGAACTGTTCTCCGGTGATCTTTTCGACGACTTTTGCCAGGTACACAAAACCTTCGCCGGAATAGCTAAACCGTTCGCCGGGGGTGAAGTGAATCGTCAACGGGTTATTTCGCCGTCGCCAGTTTGGAAATCCAGGCCTGTGGCTGAGCACGTGACGCGCGGTGATCTGGTTGATTCGCGCGTCTTCGCCAACGTCGTAATTGCCGGGCAGGTATTTGGTCAGCGGCGCATCAAGATCGAGTTTGCCTTCGTCCACCAGCTTCAAAACAGCATACGCGAAAACGGGCTTGCTCAAACTGGCGGCTTCAAAAACTGTGCTGTCTGCGACTGGTTCTTTTGTCTGGGCGTTTTTCACACCAAAGCCTTTGTGCCAGACAAGCTCGCCTTTTTGCACCAGCGCAATGGAAAGCCCTGGAACCATTCCCTCTTCCAACAATCGCGGGATGGTCGCATTCAAGCGCTCAATGATCTGCTCTTTTTTGAAGTTCGCCCGTAGCGGAACAGATCCTGGCGAGGTTTTGTCCTGCGCTGTTGACGTGCTGACAGCCAGCAAGGAAATGGCAAGCAGCAAGAACCGGTATTTCACAAACATGGAAAGCACCTTTTGAGTTTTTGAAATTTTGTCGGAGATCGCGCCGATCCTGAAGCAAGCAACCAAAGCTCGTGCCAGCCAATCGGCGTTGGGTAATTACTGAATCTGCGAGATTTGTTGAGCTGAAGATAAATATGGACCGTTGAAGTTTGTCCGCTGGCGGGATTGGCCAGTCCCAAAATCGTAAAGCTGAAAATGCGAAAATCAAAAAACGGGAAGCCGCCTTTTGGTTTCAGGCGACTTCCCGCGATTTTATGAACCATTCATTGTCTGGCGCTCAAACAACCAGTTTCCAGGGTTTGCGATATTCGCGCGTCAAATATTTCGCGGCAGCCGAATCGCTTTCGATCTTTTCGGTTTGGGAATTCCACTGAATCCGTTTTCCCGACCGCAGCGCAATGTTGCCAAGCAAACACGTGCTGGTGGAACGATGGCCGATTTCGATGTCCGAAGCCGGCAACTGCCGCGATTTCATGCAATCCAGGAAGTTGCGCACGTGCGTCTGGCCTTGATTGTTTTTGCTTTCGACTTTCACGATTTCCGCTATCTTCCCCTTTTCAACCTTCTCCGGCGTGATTTCGAAGTAATTCCGGTTGATGTACAGAGTCGCTTCGGTGCCGTGGAATGTGATGCTGTACCCGTTTCCAGCCAGTGCCTGCGCGTTGCATTCACGGTTTTCGTACGTGCAGATGAACCCGGGAAATTCATACGTGACCATCAACGTGTCAGGCGTTTCGCGGTTATCTTTCAGCGCATATTTGCCGCCGGAAGCCGAAATCGTCAACGGAGCATCAACGCCCATCACCATTTGCACAATGTCCAGATGATGCACGCCCCAATCAGTCATCATTCCTCCAGCGTAATCCCAAAACCAACGAAAACTGGAGTACCGATCAGGATGAACTCCCCAGCGATTGGCATTGAAGGGCCGCAACGGCGCTGGCCCAAGCCACATTTCCCAGTCTAATCCTGCGGGCGGAGCTCCATCCTGAGGATTGCCAATGCCTTCCGGCGTCATGTTTCCGAAATTCCATGAGCGTATGAACGACACTTTGCCAATTTTGCCGCTGCTGATGATCTCTTTGGCTTGCTGATAATGGTCACCTGAATGCTGCTGTGTGCCGACCTGAACAATGCGATTGTATTTGCGCGCAGCCTGAACCATCTTGCGCCCTTCATCAATCGTCACGGAAATAGGCTTTTCGACATACACATCCTTGCCCGCCTGACAGGCGTTGACCGCCATCAACGCGTGCCAGTGATCCGGCGAACCGATGATCACGGCGTCAACCTCTTTGCTGTCCAGCACCTGACGATAATCTTTGTAAGTTTTTACGTCGCTGCCGAGCTTTCCATCTTTGATGGCTTTGGTTATGTGCGGTTCATAAACATCGCAAACGCCGACGATCTGAACGTTTTCGTTGCGAGCGAAGTTACGCATCACTCCTCTGCCCTGACGGCCTGCGCCGATCAAAGCAATTCGTATGCGATCGTTCGCACCAAGCACATTGCTGCTTGCGCCAGCCAGCACCGCTCCGGCTGCAATCCCTGTTTTGATGAAATCTCTGCGATGGATTTGGTCAGTCATAGATTATCTCGTTTGGCCTCATTTGGTTGAAGGGGTATTTGAAAACTGTTTCATCTGTTCGCTAGCGGATTCGGTTTCGTCGTATCGAATTGGTTGCACGCCGCTTTCGCGGACGAACCTGACCATGCGCGGATCAACATAAGCCAGCCGCTCCCAATTCAAGTTATGTGCGACCGAAGTCCCTGGATAGCCGGGATGCCCAAGGTTGCGAATTTCAGGGTCGTCATACGCCAGATGACCGACGATCAGATACTCACCATCAGCGGCAGCTTTCAGCGCGTTCATCACATCCACGACGTAATCACCAGGATGCTTTCGATCCACCGGGCTCGAACGCGGCAGCGACAGCCGTCCGCCAATTCCTCGCGTATCAATTAGCCGGTTCTGGCGACACCATTCGCCGAATTTGTCCGGCAAGCCAGGAACGACCTGCACTGTGTTCATATGCAAATCGGCATAGCGAATGTCGAACCCAAGCCCTCGCAACTTGTCCAACTGTGCTTGAAGTTCGACCAAAGCCTCTTCGGCTTTCGCATTGCCCCGCACGCCTTCATTGGTTTGATGCAGATAGCCTTTGCCGTCAAGCAACGAGGGAACTTTTTCGCGCGGTGCAACCGGTCCCCATTTGACGTTGTCCCATTCTGAAGTCAGGTCGGTGTGCAACCCGAAGCAAATTCCCTTTTCCCTCGCCAACATCTTTGCAGCTTCTTCAACGTACGGCGAAGCCGCCAACGCCGAAACGTTCTTCAGAATTCCGCGCTGGTAACATTCCTGAACAGCGCGGTTCAGGCTTCGCGCGCACCCCAAATCATCGCCACGCGTAATCAGTCGAATCTTTTTGGAGCTGGTTTGGCTGGCGAAGTTCAATGCGGGCGCAGCAGCCAATGCGCTTTGCAGAAAAGCTCGTCTTTCCATTGGTCATTCCTTGGTGATGGTTTCGTCCAGGTTCAGCAACACACGCGCGACAGCCGTCCACGCGGCAAGCTCTTCCATCTTCACGCCCTTTGGCAAGGCGAAGGCTTTGTCAGGATCGTTCGTCGCCAAGTTCCAGGCGTTCAATTCTCCGGCAAGCAATCGTTCTTTTTGGCGGTTGAACAAGCCCAGAAGCTCCGCCAATTCCTGTTCTGTGGGTTTTCTGGAAAGCACACGGCGAAAGGCATACGTCATTCGCGTTCGATCTGTCGCGCCGCCTTCGCTCACAACTTTCAACGCCAAGGCTCGCGCGGCTTCGACAAACAAAGTTTCATTGAGCGTCGTCAGCGCTTGCAGCGGGGAGTTCGATCGCGTGCGGCGAACGCAGGAAATGTCTCCGGTCGGCGCGTCAAACGCCTGCAACATCGGATATGGAACCGAACGGTAACGAAACGTGTACAGCGCTCGGCGGTACCGATTTTCGCCTTTTTCTTCTTTCCACACTTTCGGGCCATAACTGAACGGACGCTCAAACAAAAAACCCGGCGCAGGCGGATACACGCTGGCACCACCGATTTTTGGGTTCAGCAATCCGCTCACCGACATCGCGATGTCTCGTACCAGTTCGGCATCCACTCGAAAACGAGGGCCATGCGCCAGCAACCGATTGTAAGGATCATTCGATTGCGAATTGCCGATTGTGGATTGCGGATTAACGGAAGAGCTTTGGCGATAAGTTGCCGAGTTAACGATCAGCCGATGAATGTTTTTCAATGACCAATTCGCAGTTCGTTGCTGCGAACCGCGAACTGCGAACTGCGAACTCGGCTCCATCAATTCAACTGCCAGCCAGTCCAGCAAATCACGATGCGAAGGCGCAGGGCTTTGCATCCCGAAGTCTTCGGAAGTTTCAACCAGCCCCGTTCCGAAATACGCCTGCCAGATTCGATTGACCATAGAGCGAGCTGTTGTAGGCGAATTGCGATCCACCAGCCAGCGAGCAAACGTCAGCCGATCCGGCTTCGCGTCTGATGGCAGCGGATGCAGAAACGCCGGAACTCCTGGAGTCACGGTTTTGTCCGGACGCAGGAAATCTCCGCGTTTCAGTAGGTGGCTTTCGCGCATCTCGGCACGTTCCTGATACACCAGTTGCGTCGAACCTTCTGGATATTCCGTCTGCAAGCGCAAAATCTCCGCATTGACTTCGCGCCAATCGGTAACCGTTGTTCGCCAGTAACTAAACACTGCTGCTTGCTGTGCTTCGCTACGCTGTTCGCTCGGAATCGAAAGAATTTCCCGAACCGCAGCGGGCAGCGGATCGGCTTCAGCGTTTGGCGCGGTTGTGTATGACAACCGCATTCGCCCGGGCTGGTTCTGCTGGTTGTCGTTGTTGTTCCAGCCGCCATGGTTTTGCCTCAGGAAAATAGCGAGTTCAACGCTGCCCGCCGACGGGTCAAACGTCAACGGCTTTTCCAAAGTGAAAACGGCTTTGCGTGGCTGGTTGCGAAGCGCGGGGCCGGCGTCAATCGTCCAGGCAGTTTCGTTTTTGCCATCAATGGCAAATTCAATCGGACCGACGGTGCGATGCTTGCCGCTCTGATCGTCAAAAATCGGCTCAAGATCGCGTTCTGGCAAAGAAATATCTGCCGTGGCTTTGGCGATTTTCAGCTTGGTCGTTTTCTTGGGATCGCTGGCTGACACGACATTCACTTCGAATTCTGTCAACGCGCAGGAACCTTTGGTCGAACGCCCAGGCCCATTGCGAGGCAGATTCGGATCGTTCAGCAACTCCAACCGGAAGGCGGTTATGTTCTGCACGTCGGTTTTCAGCGTCATCATCACGTTGTGCTGAACCGGCGCATATCCGTCGGATAGAAACGAACCATCCTGCTGGGGCAAATAGCGCTGGCCTCCGGTGGAAATTTCATCCACTTGCGGCTGGAAAACTGTCCACTTCGGCTGATTGTTTTTTACCTTTGCTTCCCAGGCAGCCAGACGTTCGCGCCAGTCTGGCGAGCGATGCTGCAACTCGGCTTCAATCTCTCGGGTGCGGCGGAAAATTTCCGCGCGCTTCATCTGCTCTTCGGGTGTGTAAACGACGATGTTCGCTTCGTGCGAGTTGTTCAGGAAAGCGAACATCCGGTAATAGTCTTCCTGTTTGATCGGATCGAACTTGTGGTTGTGGCATTGCGCGCATTGAATCGTCAGGCCGAGCACGCTTTTGCCAACAGCGTCCATACGATCAAACATTGCTTCCATGCGGAACTGTTCAGGATCAACGCCGCCTTCCTGATTGATCATCGAATTTCGCAGAAAGCCCGTGGCAACAAGCTGATCCTGCGTCGGGCTGGGCAGCAGGTCTCCGGCAATCTGTTCGATGATGAACTGATCGTAGGGCTTGTCTGCGTTGAGAGCGTTGATCACCCAATCTCGGTAAAACCATACGTAACGCGATTTGTCTTTTTCATACCCATCCGAATCTGCGTAACGCGCAGCATCCAGCCACAACCGGCCCCAGCGTTCGCCGTAATGCGGCGAAGCCAGCAACCGATCCACCTGTTTTTCGTAAGCGTTTGGAGATTTGTCTGCCAGGAAGGCGTCAACTTCTTCAATGGTCGGCGGCAAACCAATCAAATCCAGGCTCAAGCGGCGCAACAACGTCGCGCGGTCAGCTTCAGGCGAAGGCTTCAGCCCTTCCTTTTCCAATCGAGCCAGCACAAATGCAT
>CAZXHW010000364.1:0-7929 GCA_964639915.1 uncultured Heliomicrobium sp. | reverse complement strand
AACGTGATGGCATTGGGGAGGCGCTCTTTAAGAAACAACACCCAGGCGTCGGCTTTTCGCCAGGCGCTTTCGCGTTCGTCGAACTCCTTGCCGGGTCCGTAAAATGTTGCGGGCACAAGGCGGTTGCCAACACCTTCGCCTGGACCCTCATAGCCCTTTGCTTTGGTGAAATCCTCTCCGCTGAAGCGGTTCCAGTTCGCTTTGACGGATTCGATGCTGTAACCGTTGACTAGCTCGATGCGGTGACGGTGCGCGATCCGGTGATATTCGGTGTCAAGATTACGCCCCTGATACAGTTCCGGCTGGCTGCTTTCGTAATAGACCATCGCTGGCAAACTGTTTTCATCCGGCAGCGTGAAGTCGAACAACTCCAACTCAACTAGAATGCTCGTACGTTTACCGTCGGCATTGACCACGACATTGCCTTCATAGATTCCCGCTGGCAGATCACGCGCCGTGTAAATTTCCACCCAAATGGCTTGATTGCGATTCGGCGCAACGGTTAGCGGAAAACCGCCACGGCCCGGTTTGGCAGTTTCAGGCACCAATTGCACAGGTTTCCAGCCGACGGGGTCTTTGGGCACGGCTGCCGCTGATTTGTAAAACCAGCTTGCGCCAGTGGCTCGTGTGACGTTTAGGTAATTGACAGAGAAAAGCTGAATGGGACGTCCGACCGTTTGCGAAGGGTCAGTTCCAGGAGAGCGATACAAGATTTTGTGCTGGCTATCTTTTCGCTTGAGTTCCGGCAGCGCGGCGGAGAGTTGTTTGATGCCAGAAGCGTCCGCTTCGACAATCAGTTGAAAGGCAATCACCTCGTTGCGCGCGCTAAACAGCTTGATCCGTTTCCCATCCCAAACCGAATTGCCGCGCTTTTGCGGAGCATTCAGATCGTCTTGTTCGATCTTTTCGCCATCGTTCACAGCCCAGATCACGCACGCGCCATCAGCAGTTGCGCTTCGCCCGTCACTTAAGAAAGCAAGCAGCGCGATGAGGGCGCTGGTTAATACACGTTGCTTCATCCAGCGAATCTCCTCAGAAGGAATTTGGGAGAATTGTTTTAAATTTGTGAAATTACTGGCGGCGACAAGGTTTATAGCATCGAGCTTGAACCGCTCGCAAGGAAGCCTTTTCCGCTCGCAGCAGATGCCTGCTTGTCTGGCAAATGCCGAGGTTTTGCTTGCAGCCCTTAGGAGCCAGTGCTATAACCCGCCCATCTGACGGATTAATAATCAAATATAGATTACGCAGAATTGAAGCCGACCAAGGCACGCACACCAACGCGCAGGTTTCTCCAGACACGCGAATTTGGTCGCGCCACTGAACGAACATTACGGCGCTTTGCGGGAACAGTAACCGAAATCCAAACTGATCAACATTAAGCCGACCGGTCGTCCTTCCCCAGCCATCGGCAAACAATCAATCATCCCCAACTTCAACGAAGGAGGCAGCTTATGAACAGCACGCACCGCATCGTTCGATCTATTCTTTTTGCTCTTTGTTTCTTTTGTTTGTCCGGATTGGCGATTGCGCAAGGGACAAATCTTGGCACAATTCGCGGCTCTGTCACCGACAGTAATGGCGCATTGGTGGCTGGAGCCAAGGTGCAGGTGACGGACCTGGCAACGGATATTGCGCGGGACGTTACGACTGACAGCGAAGGCAATTACGAAGTTTCAGGGCTGAAATTTGGCACTTACAAAGTGACTGTTACCGCGCAATCGTTCAAGACAGCAACGGTCAATCAAGTGGCTTTGCGCGGTGGCGACACTGTGCGGGCGGATGTAGCCTTGCAGATAGGCGTGGCGACCGAAACTGTGGAAGTAAGCGCCGTTACTCCCATCAACCTGGAAACCCCAACCATCAGCGGCCAGCTTGGCTCGCGTGAAATTCAAGAACTGCCGCGTGACAGTCGCGACATTTATTCCTTTCTGTATCTGAACCCAAACATTACGCAGTCAACTGCGGACGGTGCTTTCAAATTCATCGGCGCGCAAAGTTATGGCGCCAGCTTTTCGCTGGATGGGCAGCGCGCGAACGGCGGCATCTTTGGCGAACCGACGGCCAGTCAGCCTTCACTTGAAACCATTGGCGATCTGGTTGTCCTTTCAAACAACTTCACTGCGGAGTACGCGGGCATCGCCAACGTCCGCGTTGAAACCTTGCGCGGCGGCAAGGACTATCACGGCTCGCTTTTTTACAACAATAAGAATTCGGCACTGGCAGCCTGGACAATCAGCGACAAGCGCGGGCAAGCGTTGTTCACGCCAACCCAGGCGCGCCCAGTCTTCCCGACTCCCTATTTCAACCTGAATGAAACCGGCGGCAGCTTCCACGGTCCAGTGCCCTTCAGCCGAGGCAAAACGTTTTTCCTGATGGCCTACGAACGGCGATGGAGCGCTTCGCCAGTGCGTTTGACCAGCACGACACTGCCGCACGCCAGCTTGTACACGGGCGATTTTTCAAAACTAAGCGATGCAGCCAAACCTGCGGTATCCATTCTGCCAGCGGGTGTCACACTCACCGACGCAGAACTGGCAAACAACACGGTTGTGGTGAATGGGACGCGACGCTTCATTACAATTCCATCAAGATTGCTGAACCCAACTACGACCGCTTTAATTCGGACGTACTTCCCGCAAACCAGTGTCAACGCACCGATCAATGCCACGACGGGTCGGTTGGTAGATTTCTTCCAGAACCTGCCTGGGCTGACGACCCGCGATCTGGGGACAGTGCGGATTGATCACGACCTGACCGCCAAAGACAAACTGGCGGCTGTTTACAACATTCAACCGCGCCAGCAGGCGACTGCGGCAGTAGTGTCGCCTTTCGTTGGCTTGGGACTGACAAACAACGAACAAACGAATCACACACTTTCGCTTTCGCATACGCACATTTTCAGAGCCAACCTGATCAACGAAGCGCGTGGCGGTTTCAACTATCAATTTCTTTTCCGCAGCAGCAACACAACACCGACGTCGTTTCTGGAAAGCATTGGATTTAACGGCAACGACATTTCAGCTTACTTCGCGGCCATAGGCGAAGGCGCACGCCCAACAATCGGCCATGTGGGAATTAGCTTCAGCAACAGCTTCGTCACCTTCGGCACAGGGGGACGCAACACGTTTCGTCCACAGGATCAAAAGCTCTACACCTTCGGCGACACGCTGTCTTGGACAAAGGGGCGGCATTCGATCAAGACCGGTTTCGATCTGGTCAAAAATTCAGCGATAGACGGGTTTGCCAATAATCGTGGAAACCCGCGTGGTTTGCTGACTTATTCCACCGGCACGGCGACCGAACGATTCGCGCGCTTTCTGTTGGGATTGCCAGCAACCACAGCGGCATACAACGACAGGCTGCGTCCTCCGATGGACGTCTACAATTGGGAACACGGCTATTTCGTACAGGACGATTTCAAGATTCATCCCCGGCTGACGTTGTATCTGGGTTTGCGTTATGAGCTGATCACGCCTTTCATCGAACGGAACAATCTGCTTGTGAACTTCGACCGTGTCTTCGCAGGTGCAAACGGCCGGCGAGGACGCTTCGTTGTTCCAACGCAGGAAACCTTGGCCAGCATTGACCCGCGCATCATCGCTTATGGGGTAGCTACGGCGGATGAAGCTGGCATCGGACGCGGTTTGGTCAACACTGATACGAATAATGTGGCTCCGCGTTTGGGCGCGGCTTGGCGATTGTCAGATAAGAGCGTTGTCCGAGGCGGATGGGGTTTGTTCTATCCGACTTCGGCAGCGCAAGGAATGCGCGATCCGATTGCAACAAACGCGTTTAACCAAGGACGCACAAAAACCAGTCCTGCGGCAACACCACTGGCCGGTTGGCCCGGTGGAATCAATGGGCGAGGAATCAGCCCCTTTACCGGTGGCGCGTTACGCACACTTGGCTCGCAACCATCAGCCAATGCTGTGCCGTTTGACCTGCAATTGCCGCGTATACAGCAATACAATGTGACATTTGAACAGGAACTGCCCTGGCGCTTGGCCTTCCGCGCTTCCTATTTGGGGACGCGCTTGCACGGGCTAGTTTCAGGGGTTGACCTGAACTTGCTGCCTCCAAGCAACATTCCATTCGGAACAACAACAGGCGACGGTATTACACCTTGCACGCCTGGAGTGGATTGCGATCTATCGGCGGCAGATCGCTCTCGCTACCCAATCCCCGACCTGGGCAGTTTTCTGATCACGTTTGGCAACACAGGACGCGGGCGCTCCCATGCGATGCAATTGGAAGTGAATCGTCGGTTCTCAAACGGTTTTCAATTCAATGCCAGCTATACGCTGCTGGATCAAAAATCGAGCGCCCCTGACACAGGCAACTCATCTTTGGGCGGAACGGTCTACAACCAGTTCAACCCGGAGAATGATTTCGGCAATGAAGCCTTCGTTTCACGCCATCGCTTTATCGCTTATGGCATTTGGGAACTGCCTTACGGCAAAGGGAAGAAGTTTGGGGCAAACGTGCCGACAGTTGTAGATGCCATTGCCGGGGGCTGGCAGGTTTCGATGAACATGTTCGCTAAAAGCGGCTATGGCTTCACGCCCTACTACGATTGCGCGAACTGCGATCCGGTTTTTCCGGGCAACGTCGGCAGCGGTTCCATAGACGCAGTGGGTGGATTTGTCGGAACAACGTTTCGACCGCTGGTCATTGGCGATCCCCAAGCACGGTCTGGAGATCGGTTCTTTAATCCTGCGGCCTTCGGCCCACCGCCCCTTGGCGCGGACCTTTTCGATAATCCGAACGTTGCCAGACGCAATCTATTGACAGGGCCGGGAGCTTGGGGGGCGAATTTAGGAGTAGATAAATCCTTCCGCTTCGGTGAGCGATTTCGGTTGCGGCTTGGCGCGCAATTCAACAATGTGTTCAATCATCCGCTGCTGGCACCCAGCAACGATGCGGCGATTACCCTGTCAAGGATTGGCACAATTAATCTGGGCGTCAACCCGGCAAACCGGCAGGTCACGATTGCCTCAATTGATCCAAACCCTGACTTTGGACGTTTCTTCGACAGCTTCAATCAGGAAGGAATAGACAATCGCCGCACCATTCGCATCACGTTGCGGCTAACTTTCTGAAGGTAGACGGTGGGTAGGAGCCAAAACAGTGGGTAAGGGCAAAGCGGAAGGGAGGATAATTCCCTTCCGCTTTTTTGTTTAGCAAAACTCAGTCGCGTTAAAGAAGTAACTCAACTCAATCTTCGCATTTTCTGGCGAATCCGAACCGTGCGAAGCATTTTCGCCCATGCTGGTTCCGAAATCGCCGCGAATGGTTCCTTTCGGCGCTTTGGTTGAATCAGTCGGCCCCATCAAATCACGCCAGGCTTGGACGGCATTTTCTTTTTCCAGGGCCAGCACGACTGTCGGGCCGCTGGTCATAAATTCGACCAGTTCACCAAAAAACGGGCGTTCGCTGTGAACAGCGTAAAACCCTTCGGCAACCGGCTTCGACATGTGAACCAGCTTCATTGCGCGAACTTTGAAGCCGTTGTCTGTGATTCGCTGAATGATGTTACCAGCATTACCCGCGCGGACAGCGTCGGGCTTGATCATTGCAAAAGTCATTTTGGGTGTGTCTGACATAGGTTGTTCTGAGTTCTCCTTGAACTAATTTGAATAGAAAAATGATTGCGGGAAATCTAGGATTGATAGCGGATGATAGCAATCGTGTTTTCCTGGCGTCAAATTTGGCTAAAAGTTGACTGAGGTAAAAATGCTCTACACCACGAACTAAGGGCTGAGCCAAACTCATCGTTCAACTCAGCCCTTAATCTTCAGGAAGCCACTACAACAACATTATGGTCTGGTTGGTGCTGACTGTCGCCCACCGCCACCGCCCGAACTTGGGCTGTCACTACGTGTCGGCGCAGACGAGGAAATCGTACTTACAGATGATGAAGTAGCAGATGGAGCGGAGATTGATCTCGATCCGAAGTCAGGAGCGCTGCGATCTGCGCCAAATCCTGAACCGGAATCAATTCGACGTCCTTCGATTTGGCGTTGAATTGGCGCACGGTCGTTTCCAGCAATCACACGGCTTGGCAGGTTTACGCTGCCACCACCGCCGCCGCCGCCATAGCCTCCATTTCCATAGGGATAGCCATAATACGGGTTGTACCCATAGGGCCAGTAATACAGCACCCCACCGTAGGAGTTAAAGAAACCGAAGCCATAAGGCGAATACCACATTCCGTTACGCGGAATGAACGTGTAACAGTTATAGAGGGAATCATACATCCATCCATAACTTAACGAATTCATCGTACGCGAGCGGCGAAGCGCTGAAATGTTGGCGGCCATAAGCGTATTGGCGCGATTGAAGCTCCAGGCGTCAAACCGATCAGAAACGTCTTTGTTAACCTTCGCAATCTCAGATTTGGAAACCGGGCTGCCATTCAATTTGACGGCGTTTCCGCGTCCGACCTTGGTCGCTTTCCCAGCCAGGAATTGATTGCGGTCTCCGATGAATAATTCGCCCTGACGAACCTGAACCAATGTGTTGGTGTCAATCGGATCAAATCGGTACAGGCCATCTTTGGCAATCGAAACGGTGCCGTGTGGGGTGACAATTTCAAGCGGAGAGGTTTTGTTGATCGTCGAAACTTGTTCCGTAGCAGTCGCCACTTCCGTAATAGCTGCCCCCTTCACAATTTCAAACCGAATCTCCGTCAGCGAAGTGCTAAGAGCACGAACTTCGCTGTTTTCATTCAGGCGAAGATACGAACCCGGGCTAAGCAGAATTTCGGCAAAGCTTTCCGCTTCAGTCACAATGCTGTCACCGTCGCGCATTTGCGTGCCGAGCGAAACGCGACCCTTGGTGTTGTCTTCGCTATCAGCGCGCATAATGAAAACCTTGCCTTCCGCGCGATTGACAAAACCAGCTTTAGTGGAAATCAGATGCTGAGCGTTGACTGCGATTGACGCCAGAGCAAGCAGCGCAAATGCAGTAACAAAAATTTTGGCGAATCTTGTCATAACGGCCTCCTTACTGACCTTTAAGAACATTTGACTAGGGGGGTACCCGTCACGGCAGATTCTACTCCCGTTGCTGTCAGCAAAACAAAGCAAACGGGTAAAACTGCAAAGTATTTTTCCGCCGGAAACTGAATGCCAGTGATAAAAGGGGTTATTCCCGCTATGTTAAGAATGTGGGCTTGGTTGGATCGGGCGGAAATCGAGCGGACTGTCCATTTAATTAAGGAACAATGTCTTGTTGTTAACTGCCTCCTTTAACAAAAGAAACGGCTATGCCAGTCCTGCGTGTCATTCCAATGCCGCAACATGCTTTCTGACGGTTTCGCCCATTGTCCGCAGGTTGTAGCCACCTTCCAAACAGGAAACCACTCGCCCTTTGCCAGAAGTTCGCGCAGCTTCTTTCAGCCGCCGGCTCATCCGCGTGTAGCTATCATCGGTCAAGCTCAACTGCCCGAGAGGATCAGTCAGGTGCGCATCAAAGCCAGCCGAGATAATGACCAGGTCGGGCACCAGCGTTTTCATCGCCGAATCCAATCCCTCTTCAAACATTTGCAGATAGGTTTCTGCCGAAGTGCCAGTGTGAATAGGGACATTTAGCGTAAAACCTTCCCCTTCACGGACACCGCGCTCGTTGGCAGCGCCTGTGCCTGGATACCAAGGGTACTGATGCAGGCTGTAATAAAAGACTGATGGATCGTCGTAAAAAATGTCCTGGGTTCCGTTGCCATGATGCACATCAAAGTCAACTACTAGAATCTTTTTGATTTCTGCCGGATAAGCCACTTGAGCGTAACGAGCCGCGACGGCAACATTGTTGTAAAGGCAAAACCCCATAGCGTGCCCCACGGTCGCGTGATGTCCAGGGGGCCGACAAGCAACAAACACGTTTTCGGCTTCGCCAGTGACAACGGCATCAACCGCCCGACAGGCTCCA